>JACCYI010000270.1 GCA_013696535.1 Solirubrobacterales bacterium | reverse complement strand
GTTCCAGCGGGCGCGCGCCGCGCCGGCCGGGTCGCCGGAGCGGGACTTCTACGTCTGGAGCGACGACCCCAACAAGTACGCCGGCGCACGGATCATCTTCACCGACACCGAGACCTCCAACTGGAAGTGGGACGACGAGGCCGGCGCGTACTTCTGGCACCGCTTCTTCGCCCACCAGCCAGACCTCAACTTCGACAACCCCGAGGTCGGCGAGGCGATGATCGAGGCGCTGCGCTTCTGGCTCGACCTCGGGCTCGACGGCTTCCGCCTCGACGCGGTGCCCTACCTCTACGAGCGCGACGGCACCAATGGCGAGAACCTGCCCGAGACCCACGACTTCCTCAAGCGGGTGCGCAAGACGGTCGACGCCGAATATCCCGACAAGGTCCTGCTCGCGGAGGCCAATCAGTGGCCGGCCGACGTCGTGGAGTACTTCGGCGACGGAGACGAGTGCCACATGGCCTTCCACTTCCCCGTGATGCCGCGGATGTTCATGGCGCTGCGCCGCGAGGAGGCGGCGCCGATGCTCGAGATCCTCGCCCAGACGCCCGACATCCCCGACAACTGCCAGTGGGGCCTGTTCCTGCGTAACCATGACGAGCTGACTCTCGAGATGGTCACGGACGAGGAGCGCGACTACATGTACTCCGAGTACGCGAAGGACCCGCGGATGAAGATCAACGTGGGGATCCGGCGCCGGCTGGCTCCGCTGCTGGACGGGGGCCGGGCGGAGATCGAGCTCATGACGGCCATCCTGTTCTCGCTCCCGGGTTCACCTGTCCTCTACTACGGGGATGAGATAGCGATGGGGGACAACGTCTACCTGGGCGACCGTGACGGCGTGCGCACCCCGATGCAGTGGACGGGCGACCGCAACGGCGGGTTCTCGCGCGCGGACTTCGCCCAGCTCTATGCCCCGCCCCTGATGGATCCCGTCTACGGCTACCAGGCCGTCAACGTCGAGGCGCAGCTGCGGGCGCCGGCGTCGCTCCTGCGCTGGACGCGCCGCTTCATCGCCCTGCGCAAGGAGCATCCCGTGTTCGGACTGGGCTCCTACTCAGCCCTTGAGCCGACCAACGACAAGGTCTTCGCCCACGTCCGCTGCTACGAGGACGATGTGGTGCTCTGCGTGCACAACATGGCCCGCTCCGCCCAAGCCGTCGAGCTCGACCTCTCCGACTACGAGGGCCGGGTGCCAGAGGAGATGTTCGGGCGCACCCGCTTCCCACGCGTCGGCGAGCTTCCCTACCTGCTTACCCTCTCCCCGAGGGGCTTCTTCTGGTTCCTGCTCGTCAACGAGGACGGGGCGAGCTGATGGCGGGGCCGATCGAGCTCGGGTTCGTATCCGAAGAGGTCATCAGGGACTGGATCGTGTCGCAGCGCTGGTTTGCCTCCAAGGGGCGCGAGGTGGCACACCTCAACGTGCTCGACACCCTGGCCCTGCGCGCAGACCAGCCCCCGCTGACCGCCGCCTTCCTCGAGGCGCGCTTCGCGGCCGGCACGCACGAGCTCTACCAGTTGCTCGTCGCCGCCCGTCCCGCGAGCGACAACTGGTCTGCGGGCGTCATCGAGACGGTCTATGACACCACGGTGTACGACGCCCTGTCAGACGCCGCCGAGGGGGCGGCCCTGGCCGCGCTCATGGAGCGCTCGGCCGTCGTGGACGGCCATCACGGCCAGGTCCGCTTCCACTGGACGGGCGCCTCAGGCGGTGTGGGGGAGGCTCCCGCCGTGCGGTCCATCGGGGTGGAGCAGTCCAACTCCTCCATCGTGTTCGACGAGCGGCTGATCCTGAAGGTCTTCCGACGCTTGGAGCCGGGCGACAACCCCGAGCTCGAGATGCTCCGCTTCCTCACCGACCGCGGCTTCGGCAACATCCCGACGCTCGCCGGCTGGTACGAGTTCGCCGGCGATCTGCTCTGGGCGACTCTCGGCGTGCTCACCGACTTCGTCGGCGATGGGCGCGACGGCTGGGCGTTCACGCTCGACGATCCCTCGGGTGTCATCGACGACCTGGCCGAGCTCGGAGAGGTCACCGCCAGGATGCACAACGTGTTGGCCTCGGATGGCGCCAACCCCGACTTCGCGCCGGAGGAGCCGGGCTCCGAAGCACTGTCGCTGCTCACGGCGACCATCGACGAGGAGATCGAGCGGCTGTTCTTCGACCTTCCGGCTGACTCGCCAGAAGTCGTCGCCCCGATCGTCGGACGCGGTGAGGAGGTGCGCGACCGTCTGCAGCAGCTCTCCCACGTCGGCGTCGGGGGGCGGCTCATCCGCACCCACGGCGACTATCACCTGGGCCAGACCCTGCGCACGCCCGATCGCTGGGTGCTGCTCGACTTCGAAGGGGAGCCTGCGCGCCCGCTGCGCGACCGCCGGCGCAAACGCTCCCCGCTGCGCGACGTGGCCGGGATGCTGCGCTCCTTCGCGTACGCGGCGTCCGCCATGGAGCAGGACGACGGTCGCGAGACGCCCGAGGGCTGGGAGCAGCGCGCGCGCTCCGCCTTCCTGGACGGCTATCTCAAGACGGTCGAGCCGTCGCTCATGCCGGCGGGCCAGCAGGCGATCGACAAGCTGCTGTCGATCTTCGAGCTCGAGAAGGCGGTCTACGAGATGCGCTACGAGATCAACAACCGCCCGGACTGGATCGGTATTCCGGTGGCCGGCATCGCCCGCCTGCTCGAGGACCCCTCGTGAGCGATTCCCACCTGGAGCGCCTGCTCGATCGCGACCATTCCGACCCCCACGCGTACCTGGGCGTCCATCCCGACGGTGCGGGCGGCGTCGTGGTCCGGGCCTACCGTCCGGGGGCCGAGCGCGTCGACGTGGTGGTCGCTCAGAGCCACTCGCCGCTCGAGCGAATCCACCCGGCCGGCGTCTTCGAGGGCCTGATCGCCGACGCGGCCCTGCCACTCGACTATGAGCTCGAAGTCCACTACGGCGACGCGGCCACGTTCACGTTGCGCGATTCCTACGGTTTCGCGCCGACCATCGGCGAGCTCGACCTGCACCTGTTCGGCGAGGGCCGCCATGAGACCGCCTACGAGAAGCTCGGCGCGCACGTGCGAGAGCTCCAGGGCGTCTCAGGGACGTCCTTCGCGGTCTGGGCTCCCGCCGCACGCTCGATCAGCGTCGTGGGCGACTTCAACTCCTGGGACGGAAGGCTCACCCCGATGCGCTCGCTCGGCTCCTCCGGTATCTGGGAGCTCTTCGTGCCCGGAGTGGCCGAGGGGACCCGGTACAAGTTCGAGATCCGCACCCAGACGGGTGAGATGCGGATGAAGGCGGACCCCTTCGCGTTCGAGTCCGAGGTCCCACCCGAGACCTCCTCGGTGGTCACCCGCTCGAGCTTCGAGTGGTCCGACGACGAGTGGATGGCGGCGCGCGGGGCGGGTGAGCCACCGCTCGGCCGGCCCATGTCGATCTACGAGGTTCACCTCGGCTCGTGGCGGTTGAACCCGCTCGAGGACAACCGCTCGCTGACCTACTCAGAGCTCGCCCAGGAGCTGGCGGCCTACGTCAACGACATGGGCTTCACCCACGTGGAGCTCCTGCCGGTGATGGCGCATCCCTTCACGGGCTCCTGGGGGTACCAGGTGACGAGCTACTACGCTCCGACGCCGCGCTTCGGCTCTCCCGACGAGCTGCGCGGCTTCGTGGACACGCTCCATGGACACGGGATCGGCGTCCTGCTGGATTGGGTTCCCGCGCACTTTCCGCGCGACGACTGGGCACTCGCGCGCTTCGACGGCACGGCGCTGTATGAGCACGAAGACCCGCGTCGCGGCTCGCACCCCGACTGGGGCACGCTGATCTTCAACCTCGGGCGCAACGAGGTCCGCAACTTCCTGCTGGCCAACGCGCTGTTCTGGGCCAGGGAGTACCACACGGACGGGATCCGGGTCGACGCAGTGGCGTCCATGCTCTACCTCGACTACTCGCGTCGCGCGGGGGAGTGGGTGCCCAACGAGTTCGGCGGACGGGAGGACCTCGAGGCGGTGGCGTTCCTCAAAGAGCTCAACGAGGTCCTCCACGCCCGCGAGCCCGGCATCGTCAGCGCGGCCGAGGAGTCGACGGCCTGGCCAGGGGTCTCGCGCCCGACCTACCTGGGCGGTCTCGGCTTCGGCTTCAAGTGGAACATGGGCTGGATGCACGACACGCTGGGCTACTTCCAGCAGGACCCGATCTACCGCCGCTTCCACCATCACGAGCTGACGTTCTCGTTGATGTACGCGTTCTCGGAGAACTTCGTGCTGCCGCTGTCGCACGACGAGGTGGTGCACGGCAAGGGGTCGCTCATCAACAAGATGCCGGGCGACGCCTGGCAGCGCTTCGCCAACCTGCGGTGCCTGTACGCCTACATGTGGGCCCATCCCGGCAAGAAGCTCCTTTTCATGGGTCAGGAGTTCGCCCAGCCCGACGAGTGGTCCCACGAGCGCTCACTGGACTGGCACCTTCTCGAGCAGTCATCGCACGCCGGCGTCCAGGCACTGGTCCGAGACCTCAACCGTGTCTACGCGGCGACCCCGGCGCTGTGGGAGAACGACTTCGACCCCGCCGGCTTCTGGTGGCTGGAAGCCAACGACGCGGCCTCGAGCGTGGTCGCCTTCGCGCGCGCCTCGGTCGACGCGGAGCAGGTCCTGGCGTGCGTCGCGAATCTCACCCCGATGCCCCGCGAGAACTACCGGATCGGGCTGCCGCGCGCCGGAAGCTGGCGCGAGGCGCTCAACACGGACTCAGAGCACTACGGCGGGACGAACGCCGGTAACCGGGGCACCATGCAAGCCGAGCCGATTCCGTGGAACGGTCAGCCCTTCTCCGCGGAGATCTCCCTGCCCCCGCTCGCCGTGCTGTGGCTCGTGCCCGAGGCTCAGTGACTCAGCCCGCCGCCGCCGCCCACCCCGACCAGCGCTCGACGCGGACCTCGAGCACGGGCCCGGCCGGGCGGTTCGTCCGATACTGGGCGTAGCGGGCGGCGAGGCGCTCAACCGCTTCGGTCGCCTCAGTCGCATCGGGCTCGAGCACGCGCGCGCGGCCTTCGGCCCGCACCCACCACAAGCGGTTCCAGTCGGCGTCCTCATAGTGGTCGGCGAGCAGCGCCACGCGCGGGTCGGCCTCGATGTTCACGAGCCGCTGGAGGCGTGCGGTCCGCTTGGGCTTTCCGTCGACGACGCTGTGCAAAACGTCGCCCGTGAGGACGAAGCAGATGGGCACGAGGTGCGGCGCACCGTTCGCGGTGACCGTGGCGAGCCGCGACGAGCGCGCCTGCCTGAAGCGCTCGCGGGCCGCTGCGACGTCCACGCCGGTCAGCCCGCCCGGTGGAGCTCGACGAGCGCGGCAAGCTCCTCGACCCGCGGTTCGACGCGGTCGGCACCCGCCGACGGCAACATGAAGATCGCGCGGTCCACGCCCGCCGCCTCCATCCGGGCGACCCCTTCGAGATCGGCCGGGACCCCGAAGTAGCTCACGGGGATGTGGTCCCGGCCGGCAGCCGAGGAACGAGCGCGCAGCTCGGTGATGCGTTCCGCCAGGTTCGCCTCCCGATTCGGGATCCACCCGTTGCCGTAGCGAAGCACCCGGTCGAGCACCCGGGTACCGTTCCCACCGATCAGAACCGGGGGGTGCGGATCCTGGATCGGCTTGGGCCACGACCAGATCGGCCCGAAGTCGACCTGCTCGCCGTGGTAGGAGGCCTCCTCCTGGGTCCAGATCTCGCGCATCGCCTCGACGCGCTCGCGCATGAGGCCGAACCGGCGGTCGAAGCGGGTTCCATGAGCCTCGATCTCGGGCTGGTTCCATCCCGCTCCGACGCCGAATTCGACGCGCCCGCCCGAGAGCAGGTCAAGGCTCGCGACCTCCTTCGCGGTGATGATCGGGTCGCGCTGGATGATCAGGCAGATCCCCGAACCGATCCGCAGACGGCTCGTCGCCGCGGCGGCAGCGGTCATGGTGACGAACAGATCCAGCGTATGCGAGTACGGGCCGGGCAGCTCACCGCCGCCCGGATACGGGCTGCCACCACCGACCGGGATGTGCGTGTGCTCGGGGAAGAAAAGCGATTCGAAGCCGCGCTCCTCAGCCAGGCGCGCAACCGCGTCCGGTCCGATCGACTCGTCGGTGCAGAAGAGGGAGAGTCCGAAGTCCATGGTGCAGATGACACCAGACCCGCGCCCACTAACGCGGCGCGTACATGATGATCCCGACGCCCACCAGGCAGATCAGAGCTCCCGAGAGGTCGTAGCGATCCGGCGAGAAGCCGTCGAACGCCATTCCCCAAGCCAACGATCCCACTATGAAGACGCCGCCGTAGGCGGCGAGCACGCGCCCGAACTCGTCGTCGGGCTGGAAGGTGGCGATGAGGCCGTAGAGCCCGAGGCTGGCCACGCCCAGGGCGCCGACGAGCAGTCCGCGGCCGTCGCGCAAGGCCACCCACACGAGGTACGCACCACCGATCTCCGCGACTGCGGCGGCGAGGAAGAGCGCCGCGGACTTCGCGGTCGTCATGCCGGCCCACCCGCTGAGCGCAGGTTGGCCAGCTTGACGGCCAGCTCGAGGGACATCAGATCCTCCCTGGCCAGATCGAGCCCGGAGAGCTTCTCGATGCGGTCCAGACGCTGGCGCAAGGTGTTGGGGTGAATGTAGAGCGCGCGGGCGGTGACGCTCGAGCGGCGGTCGCGCAGGTACTGCTCGAGGGTGCTCACCAGCTCGGAGCGTCTCGAGCGGTCGTATTCCACCAGCCGCGCGACCGCCGCGTCATGCCGGTCGTCGGGCACCTCGCCGGTCGGGAGGCGGACGAGGTACCGGTAGGCGCCGAGGTCTGAGTAGGCCAGCGCGCCCCCGCCGCGCACCAGCGCGCGGGCGATGCGGGCGGCGTCACCGGCCTCGCTGAGACTTCGCGAGCCGTCCACGACCCCGCGCCGCTGGCCGCTCACGCCGATGAGGAGCCGCTCCGCGGCACCTATTTCGCGCAGGGCGTCTGAGAGCTCGGCGAAGGCCTCCTCGACCGGACCCTGGCGAAGGGGCAGCATGGCGCGGACGCTATCCCGGCCGGCATCGCACACGGCACCCGGAGCGAGCCTGCGCAGTCGCGCCTCCGCGCGATCGGCCACCGCGGGCCACGGGCGCGAATCGTCGTTGCCCCCCGAAGCCTCGACCTGCACGAAGACGTGACGGCGGGCCAGGTCGCAGCCGGCCACGCGCGCACGGGCCTCGGCCACGTCCGAGAGCTCCGCCTCGACGGCTTCGAAGAGATCGCGAACGACGTTCTCGGCCGTCAGGCGCTCGATCAGCTCAGCCTTCTTGAGCGCCACCGCGAGCTGGTGACCGACTCCTCGGAGCAGTTCGTCGTCGCCCTCGCCGAGCGACCGGGCGGCGGTCGCCGCCACCGCGAGCACTCCGAGGTCCTCGTCGCCGGCCGTCACCGGAGCGGCCATGAGCGGGGACGCACCTTCACTCCGGCGCAGCAGATCGAGCAGGACGCCGCCGCCTTCGCTCGGCCAGGGCGACGGCTCGCCCGCCGGGTCGGCGGCCGCCAGCTCCAGGCGCCCGGTAGCGGGGTCCAGGAGGTATAGCCGGCACGCGTCGCAGCCCAGGAGCTGCCGCACCCCCCCGGTCACCGCTGAGTAGAGCTCCTCCCGGCTGGCCACGCCGGCGATCTCCTGACTGAGTGCGGACAAGCGCGTCAACGTCTGCACGCGCCGCCCCGCGATCTCATAGAGCTGGGCGTTCTCGATCGCCCCGGCGACCAGCGAGGCGGTGTGGACGAGGAAGCTGAGCGCGTCCTCGTCGAATTCACGCGGGGCCTCGGTGTGCAGGACGACCACGCCGATCGTCTCACCCGAGCGAGCCGGCACCGGCACGGCCACGATCGACTCGAAGCGCTCTTCCTCGATCTCGGGCACGTACTTCATGCGCGGATCGGCCATCGCGTTCTCGCGGATGAAGGCGGGGGAGCGGTTGCGTGCGACCCAGCCCGCGAGGCCTTCGTCGAGCCCGAACTCCAGCTCGCCCACGAGATGCCGGTAGACGGGAGAGGCTGCGCGAAGGCACAGGCGCTCGCGGTCGCACAGGTAGACGAAGCACGCATGGCAACGCGTCGCTTCGGTGAGGATGTCGACCACGCCGTCGAGGACGCGGTCGAGGTTCGGCGAGGACGCCACCACGCGGATCAGGGCGTAGAGCGTGTCGCTCTCGAGCCGCACGCCGTCGCGGTGGGAGATCATGGCTATCGAGACGTCTCCTGGACGTCGCATGCTAACCGGAGAGCGAGGCCCGGCCCGGCACTTCAGTAGAGCTGCAGGTAGCGATCGAGCTCCCACTGGGTGATCTGCTCGTGGGCCTCGCGGAACTCCTGCTGCTTGATGCGGACGAAGTAGTCGACGTAGTCCTCACGTGCGCAGGGTCCGAGCGCCTCGCGCATGACCTCGTCGCGCTCGAGCTCTCGCATGGCGTCCATGAGGGTGCCCGGGAGCACTTCGATTCCCAGCTCGGCGCGCTGGGCGTCGTCGATCTCGTGCAGGTTGAGATCGGTGGTGGGCTCGCCCGGATCCAGGCCGCGCTCGATGCCGTCCAGGCCGGCCGCGAGGATGGCCGTGGCTCCCAGGTACGGGTTGCACGAGCCGTCGACCGTCCGGTCCTCGATCCTGCCCGCTGCCGGGATGCGCAGCATCTGCGTGCGGTTGTTGAACCCATAGGAGATGAAGACGGGAGCCCAGGTAGCGCCGCTGCGCGAACCCGTGACCAGGCGCTTGTAGGAGGTGACCGTCGGAGCCGTCAGGCCGATGTACGCCTTCGCGTGCTCCTTGAGCCCCCCGACGAAGTGATAGGCGGTCTCCGACAGCCCCATTCCGCGCGGGTCCTGGGCGGGATCCGCCGCGAAGACGTTCTCGCCGTCTCGCCACAGACTCATGTGCATGTGGCAGCCGTTACCGGTCAGGTGCGAGAAGGGCTTGGGCATGAAAGTGGCGATCAGGCCCCGCTCCTGGGCCATCGCCTCGACCATGTACCGGAAGAAGATCGCCCGGTCACAGGTGGTGAGGACGTCGGCGAAGTCGAAGTTCTGCTCGAACTGGCCGTTGGCGTCCTCATGGTCGGTGGCGTAGTTCTCCCAGCCGAGCGCGTCGATGTTCCGCGCCACCTGGCCGACGAAGTCGAGGTTGCGCGTCAGCGCGCGCATGTCGTAACAGGGCTTCGCGAGCGTGTCGAGCGGGTCGGCGAGCTCGATGGAGCCGTCGTCCCGGCGACGGACCAGGAAGTACTCGAGCTCGATCCCGATCTTGAACTCATAGCCGAGCTTGCGTGCGCGCTCCACCTGCCGGCGCAGGATCGTGCGCGGGCAATACGGCCAGGCCTCGCCCTCGACCTGGACGTCGCAGGCGAACCGGGCGACTTCGGGCCGCCAGGGCAGCGGCGTGAGGGTCGATACGTCGGGGATCGCCGACATGTCGGGGTCGTGCGGTCGCTGGCCGATGTCGCCGGCGGCAAAGCCCGCGAATCCCGCGCCCTCCTCCAAGAGGTCATCGATGCAGTGAGCAGGCACGAGCTTGGCGCTCGGCTTGCCGTGCATGTCGACGAACTGGGCAAACAGGAACTCGATCCCGTTGCCCGCAATCCATTCGCGGGCCTCGTCGGCCGTGCTGGGGGCCGTGAACGGGGCGCGGCGGTTGGCCGTCGCGCTCTCATCAGGTGACGTCATAGGGCTCTCCTCGCTCCGACGGACAGGAGGTATAACCGTTGCAAGGCGCCAACGGAATGGCCGTGCCGCCCACGCTTCGTCCATGAGGTGTGTGCAGAGTCCATATAAACCAGCAGGACTGTCAGCTCAAGCGTGTGCGGGCTTGACGCCCACCGCGCCTTTGTGTATTTCAGCACGAGCAGCATTGCCTTCAAGAGGACGAGGGGGACATCGATGGCGGAGGTTCAGCGACCCACGCGAGAGGGTGCCGGCTCCACACTGGTGCCGCCTGACGAGATCGAGTACGCGAGCGGCGGTCTCGCCCGCGAGACGAATTGGTGGGGCGCCTTCGTGGTCGGCCTCGCCGGGACGATCCTGGTCACGGGCATCGCACCGATCATGGTCACGACACTCGGGCCGGCCTCGATTCCCCTCACCCTGGTGGTCACGGCCGCCGGCTTCCTGCTGATCCTCGTACTGGCGGAACTGTCGGCGATGATGCCTGACCGGACGGGCGGGGCTCCTTCGTACGCCTATCCCGCCTACAAGGCGCGCTGGCCGCGCGCGGCCAAGCACATCAACGGCGCGACCGCCTGGATGTACTGGCTCGGGTGGTTCCCGGTGGCGCCGCTGAACATGATCCTGGCCTCGTTCTACATCGCCGATCGCTTCGGCCTGAACACGGAGGCCGGGTTCACGCCGATCAACACCTTCATCGCCTGGTGGACGCTGGCCATCGCCGTGATCGGGATCTGCCTCTTCTTCATCCCCGCCTACCTCGGCATCCGCACAGGCGCGGCGTTCGCGACGGTGCTCGGCGTCATCGCCATGGTCCCGCTGACCTTCCTGGCCGTGGCCTGGATCTTCTCGAGCAAGGCCGACTTCGGCAACGTGTTCCCCTTCACCCAGCTCGACGGCAGCGGCTTCTTCACGGGCCTGGACGGCGACGGATGGTTCGCCGTCTACATCGGTTACATGTTCCTGCTCAGTTGGAACGTGATCGCCTATGAGGCGGCCGCCTGTTACATCGGGGAGACCAAGGACCCGGAGCGCGACGGCAAGATCGCGCTGACCCTCGAGGGCTCCTACGGCGTCTTCATCTACATGCTGATCCCGATCGGCTTCCTCGCCGTCCTCGGAGCCGGAACGCTCTCCGACGCTGCCCTCGTCGACCCGAACACGATCTTCGTCACCTTCGCGGGGGAGATCTTCGGCACGGGCGGCGAGGTGCTCAACTGGCTGATCGCGGGAATGCTCATCATCGCCCTCATGCTCTCGGCCCTCAACGCGATCATGGGCACCGGGCGCTCGCTTCACCAGATGTCCGTCGACGGCCAGTTCCCCCGCTTCTTCCAGCACATCAACAAGCACGGCGTGCCCTCGCGCGCGATGGCGTTCAACGTCGTCTGCTCGCTGGTGGTCGTGCTGGCGGGGGGCGCCGTGGAGATCTACACCTTCTCGAACGTGGGCTACGTCGCGTCGTTCGTGCCGGTCCTGATCGGCTACTACCTGCTTCGTCGCCAGCGGCCCAATGTCCCGCGTCCGTTCAAGCTGCCCGAGTACTTCAAGTACATCGCCCTCGTGCTGGCCGCGTTCTTCTTCGTCATCTGGCTGGTGGGCGGCATCGCGTTCGCGCTCATCGGGGACACCCTCATCTACTACTTCCTCGGCTGGCTGGTGGCGCTCGCCTACATCCCCCTCTACCTGTACCGCACGAGAGTCGAGGACAAGAAGATGCCGGACGGCGTGGAGCCCGTGCCGGTCGGACGAACCGTGTGACGAAACGGCCATCGCCTGATCCCGACACGCTCGACGTACGCGCCGTGATGCTGGCCTCGGAATCGCGGGAGATCCCGGCCGGAGCGCTGGACCTGGCCGTCCGGCTGGCGAAGCGGTCCGTGGCTGCCGTTCACGTGATCACGATCGCCCGCGTGCACGGCACGGCCCTCGGCTTGCCCAACCCGGGCCTGCTCCCCACGAAGGCCGAGTGGGAGGAGCAGCGCTCGATCCTGTCCAAGGCCGTCGCGCGCCTCAAGCGCGAGGGGATCGAAGCCGATGGCCTGGTGCTCGGGACGCGGGCCGGCGCGAAGCGCATCGTCAAGGAGGCCGCGAGGCTCAATTGCGATGCGATCGTCATGGGCGCCGACCCGCCGCGCAACCGGGTGCTGGCCGACTTCATGTGGTCGCAGGAGCCCTACCGGGTGCGCCGGCGCGCGCGCGTCCCCGTCTTCCTGGTCGTGGATCCCTAGGTGGGCGAAGCCGACGCCGTCGCGGCGTTCCTGGCGCGTCATCCGCCGTTCGACGGGCTGACCCCCGAGGAGCGCTACGAGGTCGCCGCGGCGGTGACACTCCGTCCCTACCCAGAGGGCCATCGCGTGCTGGTGGAGGACGGCGAGCCGGCGGCGTGCCTCTACGTCATCCGGTCGGGGGCCATGGATCTCGTCCACGCCGACCAGGTGGTCGACGTCCTGTTGCCCGGCGCCTGCTTCGGTCATCCCTCCCTGCTCACCCAGATGGCGCCCGCTTTCACCGTCCGGGCCCGATCGCCCTCCACCTGCCTGCTCGTGCCGCGGGAAGCCGCCCTTGACACGTTCGCCCACCCCTCGGGAGTCCGCTACATCGCGCACACCCTGCGCCAGCGTCTGGTGCGTACGGGCTACACCGCGCACGCCCTTCCCGAGCTGAGCATGACGCGGGTCGGCGCGCTGCTGCACCGCCCGGCGCTGATCCTGCCCCCGGGCACCTCGATTCGCGAGGCGGCGGCCACGATGACCGCCGAGCACCTGACGGCGGTCCTGGTGGAGACCGGCGACGGCGTCGGCATCGTCACCGACGCCGATCTGCGCGAGAAGGTGCTGGCCCAAGGGCGATCGCCGGTGGAGCCCGTGGGCATCGCGGTGCGCCGGCCGGTGCTCCGCCTGCCCGCGGACCGGACCGCCTCGGAGGCGCTCGTCGATCTGCTCGATGCCGGACAACGCGAGGCGTGCGTGATCTCAGCGGACGGGCGCATCGCCGGGCTGGTGTCGGTGGACGACATCGCGGGGGGCGAGCACTCCCCGTTCGCGCTGCGGCGGACGATCGCGCGGGCCGCTGACGAGGAGTCGCTGGTGGCCACGGTGCAGGAGGGGCTTCCCGCATTGCTCGCGTCGCTGCTGTCCGCCGGCCTCGCCTCCGCCGACATCAGCCGCGCGTTGGCGGTCCAGTCAGACACGGCGACCGTCCGCCTCCTCGAGTTGGCCTTCGCCGGCCACGGCACGGCCCCCGCGTCGTGGGCATGGCTCGCGCTCGGCAGTGTCGCGCGGCGCGAGCTGACGCTGGCTTCTGACCAGGACAACGCGCTGGCGTACGCCGACGATGCAGGTCCTGAGGCCGACGCCTTCTTTGCCCGGGTGGCCTCCGATGTCAACGCCGCGTTGGCGCGCTGTGGCCTCGGAGAAGACGAGGCCGACGTGCTCGCCCGCGACCCTCGCTGGCGGATGTCGGAGAGCCGCTGGCGCGCAGTCTTCCAGGAGTGCCTCGAGTTCCCCGATCGCTCACATCTCGTGCGTGCCGCGGTGTCCTTCGACTTCCGCATGGTCGTCGGCGGGCTCGACGTGGTGCCGGGGCTGGTCGAGGTGATCCGCGACGCCCGCCGGCACCCGGGGTTCATCCGTCGGCTGGCACGCACGGTGACCGACCTCAAGGTGCCGTTGGGGCGCCGCGGGCAGGTTGCCACGGGCTCCGACGGGTGCGTCGACTTGAAGCTCGGCGGCGCCCTGCCGATCGCCAACGTCGCGCGGCTTCACGCGATCGCGGCCGGGATCACCATCTCAGGAACCGTCGATCGCCTGATTGCGGCCGAGGCGACCGGGTCGCTCGAGGCCGAGAGCGCCGTGGAGTTGCGCGAGGCGTTCGCCGCGGTATCGCAGATCCGGCTCGAGCATCACGCCGACTGCCTGAGGGCGGGCCGCCCCCCGGACAACCGGGTGGACCCGCTCACACTGCCACCGTTGCGGCGTGCCGGACTGCGTGACGCCCTGCGTGCCGTGCAAGGCGCCCAGCGACGGTTGAGTGTCTTTGCGCCGCTGGGCATGTGAGCGGCACCCGTCGCGTCGATGTGTGTGGTTCGCACATGGTAACGGCGATTCCGTCGGGCTATAACTCGCCATCCCGCCACCTTCGGCGGGATTACGTGCCGACTCGACCGGAGACTGCAGATGTGCGGAATCGTCGGATTGTTCGCCAAGTCCCCGTCCGTCGAGGAGCGCCTCGGGGAGCATCTCGGTGCCATGCTCGGCCAGATGTGCGACCGTGGGCCCGACAGCGCCGGAGTGGCCTTCTACCGCAACCCTGCGCGGGATGGCGCCTGCAAGGTGTCCGTGTTCTCGCCGGACCCGGCGTACCCGTGGACCGGCCTCGCAGCCGAGCTGGCCACGGAGTTCGGGTGCGATCCGGAGCCTGATATCCGGGCGAGTCACGCGGTGCTGGTCGCCGACGCAGAAGCGAACCTGCTCCAGGGATGGTTCGCCGAGCGCCACCCCGAGCTGCAGGTCATGAGCGCGGGCAAGAGCATCGAGCTCTTCAAGGAGATGGGTCGTCCCGATTCGTTCGTCGAGCGCTTCGGCTTGAACGACATCCAAGCCAGCCACGGCCTCGGACACACCCGCATGGCCACCGAGAGCCGGGTCACCACGGAGCACTCACACCCCTACTCGACCGGGTTGGACCTGTGTCTGGTGCACAACGGCTCGTTGTCCAATCACAATCGGCTGCGTCGCGAGCTGCGTCAGCACGGCATCGCCTTCCGTACCGACAACGACACCGAGGTCGCCGCGGGCTACCTCACCTGGAGGATGAGCCGAGGGGCCTCGCTCGAGGCCGCGCTCGAGGGCTGCCTCCGCGACCTCGACGGCTTCTACACATTCCTGGTGGGCACCGCGGAGGGCTTCGCGGTGCTGCGCGATCCGATCGCCTGCAAGCCGGCCGTGATGGCGGAGACCGATGACTGGGTGGCCATGGCCTCGGAGTATCGAGCCATCGCGACCCTTCCCGGCGCCGCCGATGCCGTGATGTGGGAGCCCGAGCCGGCGCGCATCTACAGCTGGGAGCGGGAGCTCGTGTCGTGAAGGCCGTGGTGGGCCCGGACACGGAGCAGACGATCGACCTGGCGGCCATCTCGCTGCGCGAGTTCAACGGCCGACTGCACGCCGTCGGAGGCGAGCCCGGCGCGTCACAGCACTGGCGGGTGGTCAACCCCGGGGGCCTGCACGCGATCGCCGTGGGGATCGACGCCCCGCTCGAGGTCGACGTCGAGGGCCACGTCGGCTACTACTGCGCGGGGATGAACCAGCAGGCGACCGTCCGCGTGCACGGCAACTGCGGCGTCGGGGTGGCCGAGAACATGATGTCGGGGAAGGTTGTGGTCCACGGCAACGCCAGCCAGTCGGCCGGCGCCACGGCTCATGGAGGCCTCCTGGTGATCGGAGGCGACGCCTCGGCCCGATGCGGAATCTCGATGAAGGGCGTCGACATCGTCGTGCACGGGTCGGTCGGGCATATGAGCGCGTTCATGGCGCAGTCCGGTTGCCTGGTGGTCGGTGGTGACGCGGGCGACGCCCTGGGCGACTCGATCTACGAGGCACGCCTCTACGTCCGCGGCCGGGTGGCTGACCTGGGCGCCGACTGCGTCGAGAAGGAGATGGGTGGGGAGCACGTCGCACAGCTGGAATCCCTGCTCGAGTGCGGTGGGCTGACGGACGCCGATCCGTCGCAGTTCCGCCGCTATGGGTCTGCCCGCCGGCTCTACAACTTCGACGTCGACCACGCATGAGCGAGAACGGCTTCAACGGGCTGCGCGAGTCGGCGACCTTCGACCGCACCGTCATCGCGGAGATCCAGCGCGCGGCGCGCGAGGGGATCTACGACATCCGCGGCTGGGGAGCCAAGCGCAGGCTTCCGCACTTCGACGACCTGCTGTTCCTCGGCGCGAGCGTCTCCCGCTACCCCCTCGAGGGCTACCGGGAGCGTTGCGACACCGACGTCACCCTCGGTACCCGCTTCGCCAAGCGTCCGCTGAAGCTCGACATTCCCATCACCATCGCCGGTATGAGCTTCGGCTCGCTCTCGGCGCCCGCCAAGGAAGCGCTCGGCCGGGGGGCGACCGCCATGGGAACCGCTACGACGACGGGCGACGGCGGCATGACGCCCGAGGAGCGCCGCGCTTCGAAGACACTGGTGTACCAGCTGCTGCCGTCTCGCTACGGGATGAACCCCGACGACCTGCGGCGTGCCGACGCGATCGAGATCGTCGTGGGCCAAGGCGCCAAGCCGGGCGGCGGAGGGATGCTGCTCGGGCAGAAGATCTCTGACCGGGTGGCCGAGATGCGCGACCTGCCCAAGGGCATCGACCAGCGCAGCGCGTGCCGCCATCCCGACTGGACCGGGCCTGACGATCTCGAGATCAAGATCGGCGAGCTGCGGGAGATCACGGACTGGGAGAAGCCGATCTTCGTCAAGGTCGGCGCCTCGCGCCCGTACTACGACGTGGCCCTGGCGGTCAAGTCCGGCGCCGACGTGATCGTGCTCGACGGCATGCAGGGCGGGACGGCCGCCACCCAGGATGTGTTCATCGAGCACGTCGGCATCCCGATCCTCGCCGCGATCCCGCAGGCGGTCGAGTCGCTGCAGGAGCTCGGCATGCACCGGGAGGTCCAGCTGGTGGTGTCGGGCGGCGTGCGATCGGGCGCCGACGTCGCTAAGGCCCTGGCCCTCGGCGCCGACGCCGTGTCCATCGGGACGGCGGCGATGATCGCCCTGGGCGACAACGCGCCGGAGCTAGCCGCCGAATACGCGGCGCTGGGAACGGCTCCCGGTTTCTACGACGATTGGCACGAGGGCCGCGACCCGGCCGGGATCTCCACGCAGGATCCCGAGCTCGCGGCGCGCTTCGATCCTGCGCTGGGCGCGCGCCGGCTCGCCAACTATCTGCAGACCATGGTGCTCGAGACCCAGACCCTCGCGAGGGCGTGCGGCAAATCCCACGTACACAACCTCGAGCCGGAAGACCTGGTGGCGCTGACCGTGGAAGCGGCGGCGATGTCGCGCCGGCCGCTGGCGGGCACGAGCTGGATTCCGGGCGTCACGGCCTGACTGGACTCTCGGGTGTGAACCCGGGATGATCAGAGCATGCCCGCGGTCGCGGACACCTCGCGCGAAGTGGACTCGGAGACGAGCATGGATGGACACGCAACCCGCTGAACGTCGGCGGTCGCTCGCCGACAGCGCCGAGGAGGCCTTGGGCAACTGGCTGGCTCCCGGCCGCTATCGGCCGGGTGACCGGCTCCCGCCCGAACACGATCTCGCGCGGATGCTCGGGGTGTCGCGGGGGACGTTGCGAACGGCGCTGCAGCGCTTGGAGGAGAGCGGCGAGATCGTGCGCCGCCAGGGCAGCGGGACGTTCGTCGGTCAGGTTGCGAGGCCGACGGCTCTCAACGAGGGCCTCGAGCGGCTCGAGTCCTACTCGTCGCTCGCGCGGCGCCGGGGTCTTACCCTGAGCCAGCGCAAGGTCCGGATGGAGCGCAAGCCGATCGGCCCCGACCTGTCTGCGGTATTCGACCTCTCTCCGGAAGCGATCGCGCCGACGTTCTCGCGCATCGTGCTGGTCAATTCCCGGCCCAACGCGATCATGCATGACGTGGTGCACCCGGACGTGGCCCTCCCCGACGACGCCGCCCTCGCGGAGGCGTTCGAGCGAGGGGACATGCTGCTCGACGTCCTCGTCGGCCAAGGGCTTCCCATCACGTTCTCGGCGACCCGCATCCAAGCGGTCCTCATCGGGCCGCACGACACGGACGGCAAGGCGCTCGAAGTGCGACGCTCGGTGGCGGGGCTGGAGCTGCAGGAGACCGTCCAGGTAGCGACCGGGCAGGTCGTCCAGCGCTCGCGCGACGTCTTCCTCCCGGGTGGTGTGGATCTGGAGGTCATTCGCTCGCTGCACGTCGATCGGCCGGCGCACGTGGGTACCGCGGGCGGCAACGGCGACGGCCGACGCTGAGAGACGGCGAGCTCCCGGTCACACTGTCGGCGATGAGCGGCGAGGAACAGCTGACCCGAGCGCGTCCGGTGGCTTCCGTGACCCGGGCGGTGGCACTCCTCGATGCTCTGGCCGAAAGCCCGGACGGGCTGCGTGTCGCAGAGCTCGCTCGCCGGATAGGCGTCAACGCCAGCAGCGCGTCGCGGCTGCTGGCGACGCTCGAGCGCGGTGGTCTGGTCGACCGTGACCCCGGCGGGGCGTACCGGCTCGGCCTGCACCTGGTCGCCATGGCTGACGCGGTGCTCGCGCGGCTCGACGTCCGCGAGCTGGCCCGCCCGCGGCTGCGGGCGCTGGCCGCCGAGACGGGGGAGAGCGCGACGCTCTCGGTTCCCGCGGGTCGCGAGGCGGTGACCGTCGACTTCGTGCCGGCTGAGTCCAGCGTGGTGAGCATGGCGCGGCTCGGGCGCCCGAGCGTTGCGCACGCGACGGCGACCGGGAAGGTGATGCTCGCCTTCGGCGCCGTCGGCCCGGCTGCACTGGACCTCGCGCACTACACGGAACAGACGATCGTGAGTCCGGAGGCGCTCGCCGACGAGGTCGAAGCGGTTCGTGACCGAGGCTGGGCGGAGGCGGTCGGTGAGCGAGAGCCCGACCTCGTCGGTCTGGCGGCCCCGATCTTCGGCCGAGGGGTCAAGCTCGAGGCTATCGTCGGGCTCCAGGGCCCCGCCACCCGCCTCGCCGCCGAGCGCCGCGAGGCGGTCCTTCCCTCACTCCTGGGCGCCGCCGCGGGCCTCACCCAGGCGCTCGGCGGGCGATGACGCTCAGCTCCAGGGATACGGGCTGTTGGACACCGGGTGCAGGTCGCCGGACGCGAAGCGGTCGTAACGGAACGGGTGAAGCAGCGTGGAATGCTCTCCGGTCAGCGTGCGAGCGATCTCCCGGCCGACGGCGACCATCTTGTAGCCGTGGTTGGAGTCCGCCGCGACGTAGACGTTAGGAAGCATGTAATCGAAGACGGGGAAGTTGTCGGCGGTAAACGCGCCGACGCCGCCTGAGCGAACCTGCCGGTACGCAGGACGCGTGTTCTCGAAGCGCCCCAGGCAGTGCGAGAGGGCGGCGCACCACATGTCAGGGAACTCAGGGTCGACCGTGCCGGAGGGGTAGGGATCGACTTCGAACTCGTGAGCGAGGCGAATCGGCGCCGCACCGCCCTGGACGCTGTCGCGATCGGGCTTGACGTAGATCCCCCAAGCCTCGTCGGTGATCAGCCGGCCACCGTCGTCGAGCAGCGGACGGTCCGAGTCCACGTGCAGCACGGGCGACGGGGCGCCGGCAGCGGTCGTGAACGTCGCCGGATCGACGCCGATCTCACCCTCCTGCAGATACCAGTAGGTCCACATGGGCTGGTCTGCGTGCACGGTCCCGTCGGGCGTGCGGACGTCGAGGCGGTCGGGCAGGTCGAGCATGTCCCACAGCGACGCGATCCACGGCCCGACGGCCACGACGACCTGCTCGACCGCAATCGGCCCCGCGCTGGTCTGCACGCGCTCGACCGCGCCTGAGTTGTCGCGTTCGAAACCGGTGACTTCGACGCCCTCGGCGATCGTCGCGCCGGCTGCCCGTGCCTTGTCGGCGAGGCCGTGCATCGACTCCTTGTTGAAGGCGAAGCCGCCGGCGTGCTCGTGCAGGCAGACGGTGAGCCCGTTCGCGCGCCAGTCCGGGTACAGACTGCGCATGTGATCGAAGACGGCTTCCTCGCCCACGTGCAGCTCGGAGGGATAGCCGATCCGCTGCTGGCGTTCGAAGACGGTCTCCAGGTCGCTCTCCTGTGCCGCCGGTCCGAGCGCGATGTAGCCCGAGCCGTGGTAGTGGAGGGTATCTGGATCGGACTCCCAGACCTCGACGCACGCGGCCATCAGCTCAGACATGGCCGGCTGGAAGTAGTTGTTGCGCACGACACCGCACGCGATCCCCGACGCGCCGGCGGCGACGCCGGTCTTGTCGATGACCAGCACCTCTTCGCCGCGCTCGGCGAGTTGCCAGGCGGTCGAGAGCCCGTGGACGCCGGCCCCTATGACCAGGGTGCGGACGGACGCGGGGATGGGGACGCTCATGCGGTCGTGGTCTCCTTCGGTGTGTTGCCGTCTGGGCAAGGCGTATGCCTAGGACGCATGGTAGCCGGTCAGGTGGTGGCGATGAGAATCCCCGCCGGCGAGGCGAAGGACTTGGAGCCTTGGCATCACGGAGGCATCCGTCTCAGTGTGATGTCGCTCTGACAGGCAAACGTGGATCTCGCCGCTGCCAGTGGATCGAGATGCACGTTGTCCTCGCTGTGGCAGGGAGAACGTGCATCTCGGTTACTTCCGTTGATCCGCCCGCCAACCCGCGGGCGCCAAAGAGAGCTAGTGCGCCGGAGGCTCCCAGCCTTCGAGCACCGGCGGCTCCCAATCCGTTCCCACCGTCTTCGACTCAGCAACCCATGGGCCGAGCTCGGGCTGCGGAAACTTGCAGTGGCGCTCCTTGAGCAGGATCCCGTACGAGTTGCCCGACTGGAGGTGCTTGATGAGCACCTTGCGGGCGATCTCGTCCTCCCGCCCCGCGGGAATCGGGAAATGGATCTTGATGAAGCAGTTGGAGTAGCGGTCGAACACCGCCGGCGTGCCGT
>JACCYI010000253.1 GCA_013696535.1 Solirubrobacterales bacterium | reverse complement strand
GGCTAGCCACCTGTGAAGTTGAGCTCGTCGAGAGTCTCTAGATCCGTGACCGGAACCTCCCACACGGGCGCGGAGCCGTCAGGATCGGTAATCGACCTGCCGGCCGAAGCGAGGAAGTCGACGACCTGGCGCTGACCGGGCGCCCGTCCGAGCGGGAAGGACGGATCGAGCAGGAAGCCGTGCGGGTTGCGGGTCGCCTCCGGGGTGCGGTCGTTGCGATAGAGCGACGTGACGCCGCGGAGCCCGCCCGCGCGAATCAGGGTTGCGCTGGCCGGGTTGGGCACCGTCGCGTCGCCGAGCGCGACCTGGAGGAGCACCCGCTTGCCCCCGCGCCGCACCAGCGGAGCGAAGGACTCCGGGCTTCCTGACCCTTGGAGCCACGTGAGCCGAGCCAGCACGTCCTGGATCGCCTCCGCGCCGCGGGCAGGCTTGATGACGGGCGGGCTGCCGCGAAGGGGCAGCGACTCCGTGAAGCCGGCACGGCCGCCGTTGAGGAGCGAGGGGACGCGATCTCGCAGCGGCGCGGCCACGCTGGGGCGGAAGGTGGACGACAGGCGCGCCACCTCGAGAATGGGCCCGCCGGGCACGTTGAGGGCGGCCACCCGTACGCGCGGGTCGGCACCCATGAGCAGGGTGCCGTAGATCCCTCCGAGCGATTGCCCGTAGTAGCTCACGCCGTCCCGGCGCAGGTCCACGGCGCCGTCTCCGTCCACGTCCACCCCGCGCCCCACCGCTCGGACGAGCGCCATGTTGTCGAGGGCGGTCTGTCGCAGGCCGTCCCGCAGCCCGACGCCCGCGAACCGCCCGGAAGCCTGCACACCCTCTTGCTCGGTGATCGTGTTGTTGGAGTCCAGGTCGCGCCCTCGCCCATGGGCCGGCAGCGTGATGCTCGCGGGCGCATCGACCACCGTGCGACTCCGTGGCCCATAGGCGTGCCCGACGGGATCGATCGCCACGGTGGCGATTCCACGCGCGGCATTCTGGTCGGCGGCCAGGAACAGGTCGTACTTCGAGCGGGTGAAGCCCGGCCCGAAGATCGCGACCGGAAAGCCCCCGGCCGGCTTGGCGCCCGCCGGGAGGATGAGGGCGAAGCCCACGGTCTCTGAGCCCCGGGCCCGGTGCGTTCCGACTTTCGTGGGGCGCTCGGGGATGATGCGGTCGCGGGTCAGC
Organism: Solirubrobacterales bacterium; assembly: GCA_013696535.1. Next base: position 4,022 of record JACCYI010000253.1, on the reverse strand, counting down.
CACGACGGGGACGAGAAGGAGCCGAACGCATAAGTCCCCGCGCCGGCCACCGCCAGGTTCGGCACCGTCTCGGATACCAGCTCGCCCGGGCCCTTGTCGTTGAGTCGCTGGATGCGCGTGACGGACGCGGCGCCGAAGACGCCGTCGAAGCGCAGCCCGCGGGAGGCCGGGGCGATGCCGGCGGCGCTGTAGGCGCTTCCGTCGTCGAGCTGGCTCCGCATCCGGCGCAGCCCGCTCGTGGCTGAGAGCGTCGTGAACGTCGTCCGGGCGGCGGCCTCGCCCGTCAGCGGGGCCGCGACGACCAGCCTGTACCGCGTCGCCTCCTCGAGCTGCATGGACGGATGGCCGTAGAGCACCTTGCGCCGAGGGCTGTAGACCAGCCGCTCGAGGCCGATCCGCGGGCCTCCGGCCACCTTCTGGAGGTAGGCGGCACGCCTCGTGACCCGCTTGGGATCGATCCGCCTGCCGAGGTCGAGCTCGACGCGCGGATCGAGGTCGAAGCCGTCGAGGCGGTTGATCAGTCGGAGCTCGTCGCAGTCGGTGGGACGCTGTTTGCAACCGGTGACGGGCAGGTTCACCCGCTTGCCCGTGGCCTGCCGCGAGTCCTTCACGGTCAGGCGATCGGAGGGGAACAGTGTGGGCGCGGCCGTCGCGGTGGGGGCCGACGCGGCGGCCATCCCCAGGACGGTCGCGGCAAGGGTGAGCCGGAGACGCACTGCGCGTGGACAATGCCCGGTCGTCCGTGTTGCGTCGATCACAAGCGGTGACGCATGAACAGCTGCCGCTGGCCCGCCCGGTCAGAGCCCGAATAGAAGCCGGCTGATTCATAGAGCGCGCGAGCAGGGGCGTTGTCCTCGTCGACGTCGAGCTCGACGCGTCGACACTCCCGCTCGACGGCTCGGGCCAAGGCGGCTTCGACCATCGCGCGGCCGAGCCCGACACCTCGGGCGGCCGGACCGACGTAGAGGTCCTCGAGCGTGCAATCGGGCGCCGCGAACCAGATTGCGAAGCGGAACCGCAGCTGCGCGACGGCGGCCGGCTGAGCCTCGGGACGCGGGGCGCCGAGCAGGTACTCGGCTTCCCCACGCTCCATCAGGCGCTCGACCGACGCGAGGAAGGCGTTGTTCGACGGCCAATCGCGTCCCATGTGGTCGCGAAAGGCGACGAGCAGCTCGGCGACGGCCTCCGCCTCGTGCAGTCTTGCCCGCCAGACGCGCGTCACGGTTGGGCAGCTACCCGTCTCGCGGGGGTGCTCAGCGCCCCGGCCCGGGCTGCTCGACGGGAGCCGGCAGCGAGAAGTGGGGGTTCTCGATCAGGCCCAGCACCCCACCACCCGGCTCGATCACCTCGGCCACGCGGATTCCGCCGCCCGTGTCCTGGATACCCGACCCCTCGCGCGCGCCGGCTTCGAGGAGCTTGGCCAGGGCGGCGTCCAGATCGCTCACACCCCAGTAGCTGATCGCCCCGGCCTTCGAATCGGCGTTCGGGTTGAGGCCCAGCTCGTAGCCGGCCACCTCGAACCCGACGTAGAACGGCTCGTCGAAGTAGGGATCGATCCCGAGGCGCTTCGACCACCACGCCTTCGAGGCGGCGAGGTCGGGAGCGGGGTAGATGACGGTGCGCAGTCCGAGGAACATGGTCAGGCAGTCTCCCGCATCGGCTCTGCGGCCTACGCCTGCCCCCCGTCCGCCGCGGCAGAGATGACCGCGATCGTGGCGCCCGAGGTGATCGGATCGCCCTCTTTGACGTCCAGCGATCTGATCACCCCCGACTTGTGGGCGGTGATCTCGTTCTCCATCTTCATCGCCTCGATGATGCACACGAGCTGGCCCTCCTCGACGCTCTGGCCCTGCTCGACGAGCACCTTCCACAGGTTGCCCTGCAACGGGGCCAGCAACTCGTCGGCGCCGCCTCCAGCGCTCGCTCCGGATCGCTCGCGCCGGGCCGGCTTGCGTGCGGCGGGGGCGGCGCCGTTGGATGCTGCGGCAGGCGCGTCGAGGGCGTCGCCGCGCACCCGGACATCGAAGCGCTTGCCCGACACCTCGACGGTGTAGGTCCGCTCGAGTGGCTCGGGCACCTCCTCGTCCGCCGGCTTGGCCTGCGTCTCGAACGCCAGTGTCTTGAGCCAGCCCGCGTCCTCTATGAGGTCGCGGCAGGTCTCGCCCCGACGCCACTGCTCGGAAGCCATGATCGCCTTGTGGAACGGCAACAGCGTCCTGATCCCTTCGATCTCGAACTCTTCGAGGGCCCGCAGCATCCGTGCGGTGGCCAGCTCGCGAGTCGCGTCGCGGACGATCAGCTTGGCGACCATCGGGTCATAGAGCGGGGTGATCTCCGAGCCGCTCTCGACGCCGGAGTCGACCCGCACGCCGGGGCCACTCGGCTCCCGGTAGTGGCTGATGGACCCGGGGGCGGGGGCGAACTTTCGCGCGGCGTCTTCGGCGTTGATGCGGCATTCGATGGCGTGCCCGCGGAGCACGATCTCGTCCTGGCCATAGGCCAACGGCTCGCCCACCGCGACGCGGATCTGCTCGCGCACGATGTCGACGCCGGTCGTCTCCTCCGTCACGCAATGCTCGACCTGTACCCGCGTGTTCATCTCGAGGAAGAAGTAGTCGCCGTCCTGCAGCAGCCCCTCTATCGTCCCCGCGCCGCGGTAGTCGACGGCGCGGGCGGCTTCCACCGCGATCTTCCCGATGCGCTCGCGCAGCGCCTCGTCGACCATCGGCGCAGGTGATTCCTCGATGAGCTTCTGATGGCGTCGCTGGATCGAGCAGTCGCGCTCTCCGAGGTGGATCACGTTCCCATGTCCGTCTGCGAGTATCTGGACCTCGACGTGACGCGGGTCGTGCAGGTAGCGCTCGAGGTAGACCGTCGCGTCGGAGAAGAACTTCTCGCCCTCGCGCGCCGCGCCCTCGAACGCCGACTCCAGCTCGTCGTCGCTCAAAGCGACCCTGAAGCCCTTGCCGCCTCCGCCCCCGGCGGCCTTGACGGCGACGGGAAAGCCAATGGACTCGGCGATGATCGCCCGGGCGTCGTCGACGGTCTCCACAGGATCCGTGGTACCCGGCACGATCGGGACGCCCGCCGCCTGCATCAGCTCCCGCGCGCGGGTCTTCGATCCCATGGCGTCGATGGCCGACGCCGGCGGGCCGATGAACACGATCCCGCGCTGCTCCAGTGCGCGTGCGAAAGCGGCGTTCTCGGCCAGGAAGCCGTACCCAGGGTGAACCGCTTCGGCGCCGGAACGCTCGATGACCTCGAGCAGCTTGTCCACCTTGAGGTAGGACTCGGCGGCCGGCCCCGGGCCGAGCAGATAGGCCTCACCGGCGCGCCTGACGTGGAGGGCGTCGCGATCGGCTTGGGAGTAGACCGCGACGGACGCCACGCCCAGCTCGTCGAGCGCGCGGATGACGCGGACGGCGATCTCCCCGCGATTGGCGACCAGGACCTTGGCGAACATGGGCGCGTGATGCTATCCGCGCCAGGCTGGGGGTGCCGCGAAACGGCCCGGGGTAGTTCCCGCGCGTCCCGACCGGAACACCACTCAGGAGGATCCTCCCGCCATGGCCGACTTCAATCCCATCGAGGTCCAGAAGCACCTCAAAGGCGTCAGCTACCCCGCCTCCAGGGACGACCTCGTCTCCACCGCGCAGTCAAACGGCGCGCCGTCCGAGGTCGTCGATCAGCTCCAGAACATGGACAAAGAGTCCTTTGACGGCCCCAGTGCCGTGGTGGAGGCGATCGCGAAGACCTGAGACCGCTCGTGGCTCACCACGGGTGCGGGTCGCCCCAGGGCGTCGGCTCGTCCGGCTCGCGCCCGACGCCCTCGAGCAGCGCCGCGCGCACCCAGGGATCGCGTCGCTCCGCGACGGGGGCGGCGGGCGGGACGGTGTCGCGCAGGAACTGCTCCACGGCGGCGATCACGGCGGCGGTCTCCTCCGGCGTGGCGGAGGAGCCGCGCAGAGTCAGGCGCGGGCGGCGGTTCGGCACTTCAAGCCGGTCCGTTGACGCCCTTGATG
>JACCYI010000232.1 GCA_013696535.1 Solirubrobacterales bacterium | reverse complement strand
GCGGCTGGCAGCCGACGAGGCGCTCGAGCCGGAAGCAAGGCGCCTGTTGGCCGCGCTCCAAGCGGCGGCGGCCGCGGTCGCCGGCCGTGTGGCGATCGGGCGGGCCGAGCTCGATGCCGACCGTGAGGCCGGCGAGCGCCTGGCGAGCGAGCTGCGCGGCTTCGCGACCCGCGAGGCGGAGGTGCAAGGGACGCTCAAGCGCCGCAACGAGGAGGTGATCAGCGTCGAAGTCCGCGCCCAGCGGGTTCGCGACCACGCCGCCGAAGCCGAAGCCGAGCTGCTTCGCCTTGCCGTCATCCTCGGCTTGGCCGCCGAACCGGCGACTGAGCCGCTTGCGGACGACGAGGCGTCGGCGCTCACAGGACGGATCGAGCGGCTGGCCCGCAGGCGCGAGCAGCTCGGTCCGGTCAATCCGCTCGCTCAGGCCGAGTATGCGGAAGCCGTCGCCCACGTCGAGGAGCTGGAGAACCAGCGAGAGGATCTCGAGACCGCGATGCGCGAGCTCGAGGGCCTGATCCGCGACACGGATCGCCGCATCCGGGAGGCCTTCGAGCAGACCTTCACGGCCACCGCCCGCAACTTCGAGGAAGTCGTCGAGCAGCTGTTCCCGGGCGGACGCGGTCGGCTGCGGCTCGTGCGCGAGGACGCCGGCCCCCGGCCGGTCCTCGGGGGCGAGGAGCCCGGCGAGGCCGAAGAGCCCGCCTCCGCCGAAGAAGGTCAGGTGGAGGACGCGCCGGGAGTCGAGATCGAGATCACGCCGGCGGGCAAGGCCACCAAGCGCCTTTCGCTGCTCTCAGGCGGAGAGAAGTCGCTCACGGCTCTCGCGTTCCTGTTCGCCGTATTCGTCGCCCGGCCGTGCCCGTTCTACATCCTCGACGAGGTCGAGGCCGCCCTCGACGATCTGAACATCGACCGTTTCCTGACCGTCCTGCGGCGCTTCTCGGACCGCGCCCAGTTCATCGTCGTCACCCATCAGAAGCGCACGATGGAGGCCGCGGATTGCCTGTACGGCGTCTCTATGGCCGGCAACGGCGTGTCCCAGGTCATCTCCCGCCGTCTGCCGCCGCGCGCGGCTGCGTAGGATCGGGCGCCCATGGCGCGCGACTGGAACGAGCTCTTCATCACGGCCAACGGCGCCGGATCCGGTCCGGCTCCCGCAGCCCAGGAGCAACGACGTGGCTTCTTCCGCCGGCTGCGCCAGAACATGCGGAAGACGCGCGAGGCCCTGCAGGCCGAGGTGGCCGCCACGTTGTTCGAGAATCTCGACGACGAGACCTGGGAGCGGCTTGAAGAGGCGCTGATCTACGCCGACGTGGGCGCCCGGACCACCGCCGAAGTGGTGGAGCGCCTCGAGGCGGAGGCCACCGCGGGCGACATCTCGGGTGGGGAGGCCTTGTCGAACCGGCTCGCCGAGCTGCTGGCCGAGCTCGCCCGCACGGGCACGGACACCATCGACCTGCGGCCCGATCCCACCGTGATCCTTATGGTCGGCGTCAACGGCACGGGCAAGACCACGACGATCGGCAAGCTGGCCTGGCACCTGCGCCGCGAGCTCGGCCAGACCGTCGTGCTCGGCGCCGCCGACACCTTCCGAGCCGCCGCGGTGGAGCAGCTCGAGCGCTGGGCGGAGCGGGCCGATTGCGAGTTCGTCCGAGGCCGCGACGGCGCGGACCCGGGCGCCGTCGCCTACGACGCCGTGCGCCGGGGCCTCGAGATCGGCGCCGACGTCATCATCGTCGACACGGCAGGGAGGCTTCACACCCAGACCGACCTGATGGCCGAGTTGACCAAGGTGCATCGGGTGATCTCAAAGCAGCTCCCCGACGCCCCGCACGAGACCCTCATGACGGTCGACGCCACCACGGGGCAGAACGGGGTCCGCCAGGCCAAGCTCTTCGGCGAAGCCGTCGGCGTGGACGGCATCGTGCTCACCAAGCTCGACGGCACGGCGAAGGGCGGCATCGCGCTGGCCATCGCCAACGAGCTCAAGATCCCCGTGAAGCTCATCGGCATCGGGGAGCAGCTCGAGGATCTGCGCCCGTTCGACGCCGAGGACTTCGCGCGCGCCCTCTTGACCTGACCGCACCCGGGCTTTAACCCCTCGGAGTACGCTCGATGGCAGATATGGACCTCTGGGTGATCTGGATCGTTGCCGCGGCGTTGTTCGCCGTGGGCGAGATCTTCACCCTCGGCTTCTTCTTGGCGCCCCTCGCCGGTGGGGCTCTGGTGGCTGCCATCGCGGCTGCTGCGGGAGCGGGGACGGCCGTTTCGCTGGTGGCGTTCCTCGTCGCCTCCACGGCCGCGCTGGTGGCCCTTCGCCCGGTGGCCCGAGCGCATCTGCACACACCGGCGCTCTCGAGGACCGGGACCGCGGCGCTGATCGGCTGTTCTGCGACGGTGCTCGAGCAGATCGCCCCCGATGCGGGCAGTGTCAAGCTGTCAGGCGAGATCTGGACCGCCCGGCCCTACGACGAGGACGAGGTCATCGAGCCGGGCGCGCGGGTGACGGTGATTGAGATTCGGGGCGCCACAGCGCTCGTGAGCGAGTAGGAAGGGAAGGGCTCCGATGACCGCAGGACTGATCGTTCTTGCCGTACTGGTGGTGCTCCTGTTCGTGGTGGCCGCCAGCGCTGTGCGCATCGTGCCGCAGGCCAGAGCCGGGATAGTCGAGCGCCTGGGGCGCTATCAGCGGACGCTGCAGCCCGGGCTGACGCTGATCATCCCGTTCGTGGATCGCGTCAAGCCCCTCATCGACCTGCGCGAGCAGGTCGTCTCCTTCCCGCCGCAGCCCGTCATCACGGAGGACAACCTCGTGGTGGGCATCGACACCGTCATCTACTTCCAGATCACCGACTCCAAGTCGGTGACCTACGAGGTGGCCAACCCGCTGCAAGCCATCGAGC
>JACCYI010000209.1 GCA_013696535.1 Solirubrobacterales bacterium | reverse complement strand
GCTCGTGCCTGACGTGACCCTCTAGAGGGTCAGCGGCGGGTGTACGCGCCGCACCGCTTGCTCGGAACCCAGCGCTCTCAGCGCCTCAGCCGCGCTTGGGCCGCCGGGGATCCGGAGCTCCGGGTCGAGTTCGAGCAGGCCAACGAGCACGAACCTCCGCGTGCGGACTTCGCGATGCGGAAGGGTCAGACGCTCGGAGCGGTACTCATGTGCCCCCATCAGGAGCAGATCGACATCGATCGGCCGGGGACCGTGGCGGATACCTCCTGATGGGCGGCCGAGCGTTCGCTCAACCTCCTTACAGGCGTCGAGCAGGGTCTCGGGACCCAGCTCTGACTCGACGTGGAGGCAGGCGTTGTAGAAGTCCCGCTGGTCGAGCACCTCACCCACGGGCTCGGTGATGTAGATCGAGGACGACGCTCGGATCCGCACGCCGAGAAGTGGCAGGGCATCCGCCGCGGCCTGCAGCTGAGCCCGTCGATCGCCCACGTTTGACCCTAGTCCGAGGTACCCCGTCAGATTCACCCCTCAGGCTCACGCAGGATCGCCAGCTGCCTCGACTGGGCGAGAAGCGTCCCGTCCTCACCCCAGAGCTCGCCATCCTCCTCGAAGTAGCCGCCCGCCACCCGGCCTGAGCGAAAGGATCCGAGCACCCAGCCCGAGCCACCGAGCGGCGCGCGGAAGTGGATCGTCAAGTCGATCGTCGGCGCCGAGGCGGGAAGACCGCCGAGCAGCGTGAACACGGCAGGCGGGAAGGCGTCCGCGAACGCCGCAACGCTGATGTGATCTATGGGACGGTCATCGCGAGTGCGGATCCAGCCGCCGACACGGGCCTCGCCCGCCGCGGCCTCCGGAACCGCCCAGCGCCATTCGTAGTTCTGTATGAACGCGGGCAACTCGCCGAGGAGCTCGGGGGATACGGGCTCGAGGTCCCCCGGCGGCGCGATTCGCGGCGGTGCGAGAGAGAGGTGGTCGCGCACGCTGTCCCTCCAGACGGCCAGCACCCCGAGCGCCAGCGCCACGGTGCGCCCCTCCTGCTCGATCCGAAGACTCACCGTGGTGGTGGACCGCCCGGTGCGCTCGACCGCCCCGGCGATCTCGATCGTCCCAGCTGCGGGAGCTCTGAGGAAGTGCACCGTGAGCGAGAGCGGCACCCGACCGGGGTCGGCCACCAGGCTCTGCATCGCGCGCACCGCCTGGGCGGCGAGCAGACCGCCGTTGGGGCCGCGGCCGACGAACCAGCGCGGTGAGACCGTGCCTCGAAAGGAGCGCTCCCCCGTCTCGACGAGCGCCGTGTCCTCGTCGAAGGAGGCCATCGCCCCGTTGGAGGTCAAGAGCGCTCTTCGCGCCAGACTTCGACCGAGATCTCCTCCACGGGAAGCGGAAGTGGCGGCTCGGGCTTGGCCGCCTTCACGTAGACGCTTTCGGCGGCGAACTGGGAGGCCAGCCGGTCCGCGATCACCGCGCACAGGCGCTCGAGGGTCTTGTAGGAGCGTTGCTGGGCGATCAGCGCGACGACCTGGCAGACCTCGCCGTAATCCACCGTGTCCTCGACCCGATCGGTGACCAGCGCGTCCGGCTCGCCGACCTCGAAGCGGACATCGAGCACCAGACGCTGCCCCACTTCGCGCTCTGCGGCAGTGACACCGTGGTGCGTGTAGAGCGACAACCCGACGATCTCGATCGTGACGCCGACTTCGGGACCCTCGTCCTCGTCGCCTTCGTCGTCGATCAGGTCCTCCTCGTCGTCGTAGGCGTCGTCGTCGGGTGGCTGCACAGCGGAGGCAACGTAGCATTCGCGATGGCCAGCGCATCGCCCGTCACAGCGACGTCATGGACCCGGAACACGCGAGCCCCACGCTCATAGGCGAGCACGTTGGCGGCCGCGGTTCCCACCGCCCTGGAGGCGACGTCGCGGCCCGTTATGCGCCCGATGAACGACTTCCGCGAGACGCCTACGACCACGGGCCGACCGAGCGCCGTGAGCTCTCCGATCCGGCGCAGGAGCTCCAGGTTGTGCTCGAGCGTCTTGCCGAAGCCGAAGCCCGGGTCGAGCAGGATCCGCTCCTCCTTTACGCCTTCGCGCACGGCGAACGCCAGGCGGTCATGCAGGAACGCCTTGACGTCTGAGACGACATCCTCGTAGCGAGGGTCGGCCTGCATCGTCCGCGGCTCGCCGAGCATGTGCATCAGGCAGCAGTCGAGGTCGTGCTCGGCGACGAACGCGGCCATGCCGGGGTCGTGGCGGAAGGCGGTGACGTCGTTGACCAGCGTCGCCCCCGCTCCGACCGCAGCGCGCGCCACCTCGAGCTTCATCGTGTCTATGGAGATCTGTGCGCCGTCGATCGCCTCGATCACCGGAAGCACTCGTCGCAGCTCGGCGTCCACTCCGACCGGCTCGGCGCCCGGTCGCGTCGACTCGCCTCCGACGTCGACGATCTGCGCGCCCTCGGCGATCAGCCCTTGCGCATGGGCGATCGCCGCGCCCGAGGAATCGAAGGTTCCCCCGTCCGAGAAGGAGTCAGGGGTGACGTTGACGATCCCCATGAGCTTGAACACCGGCTGGACGCTACCGCCGGGCAGCGATGCCTCACGTCGCCGCCGCCACGGCGGGCTCGACTCCGAGGCCGCTGAGCAGTGCGCCGACGCAGGCCGGGTCGAACTGCGTGTCGACGTGCCGTCGCAGCTCATCGAGCGCATCGCCGTCCGGCATCCCGCGCCGGTAGGGCCGGTCCGAGGTCATGGCTTCAAAGGCGTCCGCGACATGGATGATCCGCGATTCCAGGGGGATCTCGTCCCCGACCAGCGAACCGGGATATCCGGCGCCGTCCATCCGCTCGTGGTGATGCAGCACCCAGGGCGCCTCATGGCTGAGATCGGTGCCGTGAAGGATTCTATGCCCGAGTGCGGAGTGCGCCTTGATGATCTCGAACTCATGTTCGTCGAGCCGAGCGGGCTTCTGGAGGATGGCGTCCGGGACGCCGATCTTGCCGACGTCATGCACGAGCCCGGCGAGCCGGACGGCGGCGACGTGCTCGCCGTCGAGCCCCAGGTTCGTCGCGATGAGAGCGCAGAGCTCGGCGACCGTCTCGGAGTGGCTGCGTGTATAGGAGTCCTTCGCGTCGACGGCCCGGGCCAGCGCAGAAGCGAGCGTTCCCCGGTGACGGCGGTCTTCGCTCGAGTCGGTCAGGTCGGGGCGCTCCATCCCAGACAGGAACACGACGGTGTCCCGCCCACCCGCCTTGGCTTCCAGGAGGGCGATGTCCGCCTTTTCGATCAGGCCATCGCGCGTGGACAGCATGTTCGACTCGGCGAGCCCGACGCTCACGGTGACGCCACCGCCGTCTGACTCGAGCGAGGCGTGCAGCCGCTGAGCGAAGTTGAAGGCCGCCCATGTCGATGCCTCCGGCAACAGAGCGGCGAATTCGTCGCCGCCGATCCGGTACACCGAGTCACCTGCGCGCAGCGTGTCCGAGAGTCGATCACCGACCGTCCTGATCGCCCGATCCCCGGCCTGATGCCCGTCGCTGTCATTGATCGCCTTGAGTTCGTCGAGGTCGATCATGACCAGGCTCATCGTCGTGCCATGACGCCGGAGGTTGGCGAGCGCGGTCGCCAGGTCCTCCTCGAAGGCCCGGTGGTTGCGGATCCCGGTCAGGCTGTCGGTCAGGGCTGCGTGCTGCAACCGCTGGAGGTCCTCCTCGGTCGCATCGTCGATCCGGAGCCGCAGCGAGCGGAGCACCAGCCACAGGGCCACCATGACGCCCAGGCCGAGTAGGACGGCGACCGCCGTGAAGCGAAGGGCGTTGGCCTGGGAGTCGCGCAGGGCATTGATCTCACGCAGCGACTCGCTCGCCTGCGCGGTGCCCCCTTCGCTCACGAGGCCCTGCAGCACCTCCGCCCACGGGTCGCCGTCGGCCTTGAAGGTCCTGGCGAGAGCGATGTCGTTCGCGTCTAGGGCGTCGAAGTACCGTTCGAATTCCAGGGTGAAGAGCCGCTCGTAGACCTCGATGCGAGCCCGTAGCTCGCGATCGGCGGGATCGCCGAATCGCCCGAGCACGTCCAGCGAGCGCGCGACGACCACACCGGCCTTGTCGAACCGCTGCCGTGTCCTAGGCCTGGTTCGTCGCTTCCTGTCCTCCCCGGCCGCGTGCTGGACGGCGACTGCGCGTGTCAAGTCCAGGTAGGCCTGGACCAGGTCGCCCGAACGCGCCAGGCGCGCTGTCGAGCGATCCGCCTCGATGCCGCCTGTGATCGCGACGCCGGCCAGCACCAGGATCAGCACGCAGATTCCGGCGGTGACGATGCGGACCGCCGCACCTGAGCGTCGTTTCGGTCGATCGGATCGCATCGTCCGATTGATCGGCAGGGACCGAGCCGATTTGAAAGCGGGTCCGCAAGGCGGAGATCACTGGGAGCCGCGGCGCGCCGGCGTGGCCCGCGGTCAGGCCAGGTCGGGCTTCTCAGGCCGCTCTAGCCCGCGGTACTCCGCGGCACCGCCGGCCAGACCGGGGCGCGGCAGGGGGCGCGGAACCTTGGCGCCCTTGTCGGACGCCGGATAAGCGGCGACCGGCAGCTCGGGCGTCTCGGCGGGCTCTTCGATCCCGAAGACCTCGTCTTCTGATTTGCCCGCGAGGAGCGCCTGGAACTCCTCCGCCTCGATCGTCTCGCGCTTGAGCAGCAGCTCGGAGATTTGGGTGAGCGCCTCGCGATGGTCGGAGAGGATGTCCTTGGCCTGCTGATGGGCGGCCTCGACGATGCGGCGGATCTCGTCGTCGATCTCACGCGCCAGCTCGTCGGAGTAGTCGGGCTCGCTCGAGAACTCGCGGCCGAGGAAGGGCTGGCCATGATCGTGGCCGAACACACGGGGGCCGAGCTTCTCGCTCATACCGAAGCGCATGACCATCTGCTTGGCGGTCGCCGTGATCTTCTCGAGGTCGTTCGAAGCGCCCGTGGTGATCTCGCCGAAGACGATCTCCTCGGCGGCACGGCCGCCGAGGGTCATCGCCATCGTGTCGTTGAGCTCCGCGCGTGTCGTGAGGAACTTGTCCTCCGTCGGCAGGGAGATGGTGTAGCCCAGCGCCTGACCACGCGAGATGATCGAGATCTTGTGGACGGGGTCTGAATGCTCGAGGTAGTGACCCACCAGCGCGTGGCCCATCTCGTGGTAGGCGGTGATCAATCGCTCCTTGTCACCCATCACGCGCGTCTTCTTCTCGGGACCGGCGACGACGCGCATGATCCCTTCCTCGAGCTCGATCTGGCCGATCTCGCGCTTGCCTGTGCGGGCGGCCAGAAGGGCGGCCTCGTTGACCAGGTTCGAGAGGTCCGCGCCCGTGAATCCCGGGGTCTGACCAGCGAGGGTGTCGATCAGGATGTCCTTGGCCAGCGGCTTGCCACGCGTGTGGACTTCGAGGATCTTGGCCCGGCCCTTGCGGTCCGGGCGGTCCACGGTTATCTGACGGTCGAAGCGGCCAGGACGCAGGAGAGCAGGATCGAGGATGTCGGGCCGGTTGGTGGCCGCGATCATGATGATGTTGTCCTTGGCTTCGAAGCCGTCCATCTCGACGAGGAGCTGGTTGAGCGTCTGCTCGCGCTCGTCGTGACCGCCGCCCATCCCGGCGCCGCGATGGCGGCCCACGGCGTCGATCTCGTCCATGAAGATGATGCAAGGTGAGTTCTGCTTGGCCTGCTCGAACAGGTCACGCACGCGGGAGGCGCCCACGCCGACGAACATCTCGACGAAGTCCGAGCCGCTGATGGAGAAGAACGGCACCCCGGCCTCTCCCGCGACGGCACGGGCCAGCAGGGTCTTGCCGGTGCCCGGAGGCCCGTAGAGCAGCACGCCCTTCGGTATTCGAGCGCCCAGCGCCTGGAACTTCTTCGGGTTCTCGAGGAACTCCTTGATTTCGTGCAGCTCTTCCACGGCCTCGTCCACCCCTGCCACGTCGCGGAAGGTGATCTTGGGCGAGTCCACCGAAAGCCGCTTGGCCTTGGACTTGCCGAACTGCATCACCTTGGAGCCGCCGCCCTGCATCTGATTCATCAGGAAGATCCAGAACCCGATGAAGATGATGAACGGCAGCACGTAAGTCAGCAGCGTGAGGATCGCGCTTGACCGCGCCGGCTTGACGTCGAAGGACTGGATCTTCCTCTCGGATTCGGCCGTCTGAAGCTTCTGGACCAGGATCGTCCCGTAGTCCGTGGGATAGCCGACCTGGTACTTGTTCTTGTCCGCCTTGTCGAGCGTCACCTCGACGGTGTTGTCCTTGGTGCGCAGGGTGACCGCGCGGACGTCGTTGTTCTCCACCTGCGTGAGAAACTGGCTGAACGTGGTCTTCTCCGCCTGGTCGGACCGCGAGATCAGCTTGGAGGCGAAGAACGCAAGCACGATCACGATGAGGATCGGGAACGCGGCGCTCTTGAAGAAGCGGCTCATGTAGTGGTGTCGCGCCCCCAGTGCACGGCGGTGGTCCGGTGGAACAGGATCGTCAAGGCTACCACGGGGTCTTGGACCTCCGCGCGGGTCAGAAACACCCGCACGGTGCGAAAGTGGCGGCTGCGCCTATGGCACGGCTAAGGGCCGGCGCAAGCTGTCGCGTCCGCCGTCATCCGACCGCCTCGGGCTCGTCGAGGGCGGCGACGAAGGGCAGGTTCCGGAAGCGCTCGGCATGGTCGAGGCCGTAGCCGATCGCAAATCGGTTGGGGATCTCGAAGCCGACGTAGCGCGCCGTGAGGTCGACCTGACGGCGGTCGGGCTTGGTGAGCAGCGCGCAGACCTCCAGGGAAGCCGGTCCGCGAGCGCGGAGATTGCGGAGGAGGTAGTTGAGCGTGAGTCCGGAGTCCACGATGTCCTCCACGATCAGCACGTCTCGCCCCTCGATGGCGGCGTCGAGATCCTTGAGGATCCGTACCACCCCCGAGGAGTCCGTCGAGGATCCGTAGGACGCCACGGCCATGAAGTCGACCTCGCAGGGGACGTCGATCTGACGCATGAGATCGCTGAGGAAGAAGACGGCGCCCTTGAGGACGCAGACCAGCAGCAGATCCCGGCCGGCGTAGTCAGAGGAGATCTCCGCGCCGAGTTCGGAGACCCGTCGCTGCAGGGCATCGGCCTCGACCAGCACCTCGGCGATCTCGAGCCCTTGTCCCATTCGAGGCGGCATCCTAAGTGGTTCCGGGCGCTGAAGGTTGCCACGCCAGGCGCACGCGCTCGCGGGTCCGGCTCGTCACCTTGAAGCCCTCACCGATGGCCACGCCGGGGATCCATGCGATCTCCCCTGCAGACAGCACCACGGGGAGGCGAGCACGGCTCTCGCGTCGAACGCGGCGGTCGCCGAAGAGGTCTTGCAGGCTCTTCGAGCCATCCAGGCCGAGAGGTCGCATGCGGTCGCCGGCGGCCCATGAGCGAACTTCGAGCACGGCCGCAAGCGCCGCGGCGTCGAGCGTGGCCGACCTCCCCGACGCGTCCGCCTCGCCGACCTCCAGGTGAGGCCCGCGCTGGCTCGAGAGCTCACCCGCGCCGAAGGAAGCCCGGCCCGGGATGGCGAGCGTCGCGGGCTCGGGCGAATCCTCCACGCTGCCCACGGCGAACCGGAGGCGACCGTACTCCACCATCGCGCGCAGCCCCTCCCCCAGATCGAGCGCGGAATTGCCGCCCTCCCTCCCGAGTCGCAGGATCTCCTCCGTACGCGACCCGATGGCCGCGGCCCGCCCCCCCGCGGCCTCATCGGCCAGCTTCTGGATCGCGAGGCGGCGCAGCGCCGGCGCCATGGCGTTGAGGTCCGCGACGCCCGTACCGCCGTCGTGCCCGCGCTGACCGGCCACCGCGAGCGCCGACTCGACCGCGGCGTCGAGCACGTCGGCCTCGTCGCGCAGCAGCTCGAGGGTCGCGAGCACGTTGGCCTCCGCGGCCGGGTGGACGGCTCGCAGCTCGGCGAGCAACCCATGGCGGATGCGGTTGCGGGCAAATACGCCCGATTGGTTGGTCGGGTCCTCGCGCCAACCGAGCCCTCGCTCGGCGTTGGACGCCGCCGTCTCGTCCCGCGCGATGCACAACAGCGGCCGGACCAGACGTCCGTCCTGCCCGCGCATCCCGAGCAGCGCCCGACGCCCGGGTGAGGCCGCGAGTCGGTAGAGGACCGTCTCGACCTGGTCCGAAGCGGTGTGGCCGGTCGCCACGCGCGAGCTCCGCGCGAGCGCGAGCTGCGCGGCCGCTGCGTATCGCTGGTCCCGCGCCCACGCCTGCAGGTTCCCGCTGTTCTCCGGCCGTCGCGGGCGGCGGATCTCGAGCTCCACGCCGAGGGTGTCGCACAGGTCGGCGCAGAAGGCCTCGTCGCCGGCGGAGGTGTCGCGCAAGCCGTAGTTGACGTGCAACGCGGCCACCGAGGCGGGTCCGGCCAGCCGCAGCGCCAGATCGAGCAGGCACACCGAATCGCGCCCCCCTGAGAGCAGGACCAGCACGCGTTGCCCCGCAGGCAGCAGCCCGGTCTCGATCACGCGTGTCATCACCGACTCCGCGACGCTCATTCCGAGCCCATCTTCGCCACGAACAGCTCCGTCGGCCCGGCGAAGCCCTTGAGCGTGACCTCGCCCACCCGCTCGAAGTCGAGGTGACGGCCCGCGCCTTCGACGACGGAGCGCGTCACCAGCACCTCGCCCCCGGCGGCCCGGGCGCCCACGCGGGCGGCGAGATTGACTTCTCGCCCGTAGTAGTCCCCGTCGCGGTAGAGCACGGCGCCCTGGTGCATGCCGATGCGCGGGAGCGGGCGCTCGGACTGCAGGCGCTGGAAGCCGACCGCCCAGTCGCAGAGCCCGGCGGGATCTGAGCTGACGACCATGACGGCATCACCGATCGACTTGATGATCCGGGCGTCGTCGGGCAGGGTGATCTCGACGGCCGCCTGGAAGCGTTCGACCAGGCCGACGGCGTACCGGTCACCGACTTCCTCGGTCAGCCGTGTGAAGCCTGCAAGATCGATGAAGGCGATCGCCACCCTCACTCGACCGATATCGAGCTGCTCATCTGTGTCTGACTCGAGATGCCCCACGACGTCCTGCTCGACGAAGTGCCGTAACAGCCCCTGATGCAGGTGGTCCATGACCGGCGAGGCGAGGGGCAGCAGCTCGCGCGCCAGGCGCTCCATCTGGTCGGCCATCTCGTGAGCGGGGAGCCCGTCCCGGATCAGCGGCTCATGGACGTAGAGGTGGAAGAGCCTGACTTCCGCGTCGGCGATCTGGGCGAGGGCCTGGCCGTAGACCCGGATGAGCTGCAGAAACGCGACGAGGGGGAAGCCTGCGTCAAGCGCGGCCTGGATCGTCCCTAGGAGCGCGACATCGGCTTCGGTGAGGTGCTGGAGCCGGTGGGCGGGGAACCCGAGGGCACTCCAGACCCGTTCGACGAGCGCCGGATCGAGGCCAGACCGCCTGGCCGCCTCGGAGAGCGGCATCCCCGGGTCCGCGACAGGGAAGAGTTCCTCCATGTACCCGTAGGCCAGACGTCCCGACGCCGACGCTCGCTGGATGTCGGCCAGCGAATGACCGCGGTCGCGCAGGCGCGCCACCACGCGGGCATAGGCCACCGACGACGTGGTCCAGCAGCCGTCGCGGAGCGGCACGACTTCGGTGGCTGCCCAGCGGCGGAGCGTGGCGGTGGAAACTCCTACCTGCCGGGCGGCTTCGGACAGTGTCGTGGTGCTCATGCGCGCGCCGCAGACGCTACGACGCCCGCCTTCGGTGACGGCCTCAGGCCTTGAGGTGCGGGTACTCCGCTTCCACGAGCGCTCGATAGCGGGCGAAGACCGGCTTGGTGATTGGCATGATCTCGAGCGCCGCCTTGACGTCGCCACCGGTCTTGATCCGCCGCCGCGCGATCGCCATCGCGATGTTCTCCTTGCCCTGGAAGTACTTGTTGGCGGTCTCCGACGACATGGCCATCCGGACCCGGGGCTCCCAGTCCACGTCATCTGACCATTCCCAGTGCAGGCAGCCATCTTCTCCCGCCTTGGCGGCGCGGACGTTGCAGACCAGGTCGAGATCTGAGAACTCGAAGCGCTGTGGAACGTCCGCTTCTCGCAGCTTGGGACCCATGTCGGGATCCTCGCTCATCATCGAGAACACCTTGTCCATCACGCTCCGGAACTCCCGCGAGGAGCGGAACCCCACGCTCATGGGGTTCAGGAGCGTCCCGTTGACGACTCAGGCGCCGGGTCCGCTGCGGGAGGGCTGGGCTTGGCCGCACGGGTCCCACGCGACGCCGGCTTCCTGGTAGTCGACCTCGATCGAGTCACGGTCCCGGCCTTGGCGCGAGCGGGCTTGGGCTTGGCATCGCCGGCCGGGGGCTTGCGCGCCGAGGAGCTTCGAGTGGCTGCGGTCGTCCGGCGCCGGGCGGGGGCCGCCGGGGCGGGAGCCGGCGACTCCGAACGCGCCTCGAGCGCCTCCACCCGCGCGGCCAGCGCGCCGACCTGCGCGCTCAGGCCCTTGAGATCGTCAACGAGACGGAGGTCGTCGAGGGCATCGCGAACCCGGCTGGCCGCCGAGGTGATCTCGTCGACGAGGCCCTGAGCCCGACCGGCTGACGAGGCGGCACTGCCGGCCGTCGCCGCGAAGGCCTGCTCGACCGCGGCGCGGACGGCTTCGGCAGGATTTGACTCCGTCTTGGACGCCTTCTTCTTGTCTTTCTTCCCCATAGCAGCCGAAGTGTAGTTCCATGCGGGATCTGTTGCCGTCCCCGGCCCGCCATCTGCAGCCTCACGCGGACGTCGCCGAGCGAGTCCTCGCGCCGGGAGACCCCGGTCGCGCCCTTCGGCTCGCCCAGTGGCTGCTCGAGCGGCCCAAGATGCTCAACCACCACCGTGGGCTCTGGGGCTACACCGGAACGGCGGCCGACGGGAAGCCACTCACCGTGCAGAGCACGGGCATCGGGGGCCCGAGCGCCGCGATCGTGGTGGAAGAGCTCATCGGACTCGGCGCCCGGCGCATCGTGCGCGTCGGGACGTGCGCCGCGCTCGACACCGGCGCAATCCTCGGTGACGTCCTGATCGTCGGGGAGGTGATCGGACAGGACGGAACGAGCCGTTCCCTCGGTGCCGCCGAGCGCCAGACGCCGGACCCGGTGCTCACGGAAGCGCTCACAGCGGCGGCCGGGTCGCGCTCACGCCTGGTCACCGTGCTCTCGACCGACGTATTCTACGAGCCCGACCCTGAGATGGCCGACCGGCGGCGGGCTGCCGGCGCTGCCGCGGTGGACATGGAGACCGCCGCCCTGCTCGCCGCGGCCTCCCGGCACGGCATCACGGCCGGCTGTGTGCTAGCCATCACCGCCAACCCGGCTGGGCGGATCACCAGCGACGCGCTCGCCGCCGCCGAGGAGGCGATCGGGCGAGTGGGAGCCACCGCGCTGGCCTGACCTACGGCTTCGCGGGTGCCTTGCGAGGCTTGGAGCGGGGCTTCTTGGGAGCAACCGGCGGAAGCGGGGCGGGCTCGTCGACTTCGAGGCGCTCCTGCTCGCGCGGCACCGGCGACGGCGAGGTGTCGAGCCCGGCGGTCAGCGCGCCCACCTCGACCACGAGCTTGGCGAGCTGGGACTCCATGGCGGAGAGGCGCTCGTCCACGGTGGCCCGGGCGGCCGATCGGGTGAGGCTCTCGAAGCGCTGGTCCAGCCGGTCGACGCCGTCCTCGATCCCCTCCAGGCGCTGAGAGACCGAACGCAGGCGACGCGTCAGCCGCTCGAGGTCCGCCGCCGACGGAAGGTTGAGCGCGCCCATCGCGACCTCCTGCGCCTGAACCGCGCGCTCGCGGGCTTCGAAGGCCCGCGTCAGAGCCCCGCTGACCAGGGGGTTCTCGAGAAGGTCCTGGGCGATCTTGCCCAGCGCGTCCTCGCCCTGCCGCGCAAGGCGGTCGCGCAACCCCTCGGCTTCGCTGCTCTCGTCGTCCATGCCGAATCCTCGGTTTCCTCAAGCGATTGCCGGTGAATGCCGAAACCTAGCGCAGGAAGCCCGTACGTCCGAGGTGCAGGGTCGAGTCGAGCTTCAGGCTTCGGATCGATGGCGTCGAGGGGCGCGAAGCGCCGATTCGACATTGCGCGTCTTCGGAGCAGGCAGTAGCGTGCTTGGAGTCCGCCTCGGCTCGGAACGATCGACCTGCTGGAATCGGGCAAGAAGTTGATGAGACGACGCAAGCTGCTCACACTGCTCGCCACGGCGGGGATCTGCACCGCCGGCTACGGGGCGGCGGCCGCACCCGCGTCGGCCGAGCTTCGAAGCCTGAGAGTCACCCTGGCGGACGGGCAGCAGGTCACTCTGACCGTCGACGTGCCACCGGGCACCCCCGTCGAGGCGGTTCCCCTTCCTGGCATCACGGCTCCCGTGGCGCGGGTCGAGGACCTGGGGTCTGCCGTCCTGCCGTCGCCCACGCCGAGCGAGACCAGCCCCACGCCCCCCGCATCCACACCGATCGCCACCCCACATCGCAAGCCCAACGCCCAGGGGCGGACGTACGGCGAACGCAACAGGACCCGCCGCAGGCGCGCGAATGCCCAGGGCAAGTCCGAGGCGGTGGTGGCGCCCGTCGAGCCTCGGCGCAGGGCGGCCCCGGCGCCCACCCCTGGTCCGCAGCCCGACCGCAATGCCAACGGGACCCCGACGCAGCAGAACCCGGGGCTTTCGTTGGCTTCGCCGGGGGCAGCGCCGATCGGCGTGCCGAACTTCTTTATCGACAAGTTCCGCATTCCGCCGTTCCTGCTGCCGATTTATCAGGCGGCGGGGATGCAATACGGCGTGCGGTGGGAAGTGCTTGCGGCGATCAATGAGATCGAGACGGATTACGGCCGCAACTTGAACGTGAGCACCGCAGGCGCGCTCGGGTGGATGCAGTTTCTTCCCTCCACGTGGAAGCTCTACGGGGTCGATGGCAACCGCGACGGTGCGAAGGACCCGTACAACCCGGTCGACGCCATCTTCGGCGCCGCGCGCTATCTCCGCGCAGCCGGAGCGGAGAAGGATCTGTCTCGGGCGGTCTTTGC
Source organism: Solirubrobacterales bacterium (assembly GCA_013696535.1). Next base: position 3,130 of record JACCYI010000209.1, on the reverse strand, counting down.
GTACAACCACGCGGATTGGTACGTCGACTCGGTGTTGATGCGGGCCCGCTTGATCGGTGGCCTGCCATCGAACCTCGTCGGGTCGCTGACCGGTCTCACGCAGGCTCGCTTCCCCGTCCACGCCAAGGCTTCCTACGCCGACGATCTCTCCGAGCGGCAGCTGCGCAGGCGCCGCAAGCAGGGTCAGAACGCCGCCTACCTGATCGAATCCAGTCAGGGGCGGCGCGGCATCAACGTCTACGCCCGCGCTGGCGCGCCCGTGATCGCCGCCAACGACGGTCGAATCGTCCGCATCGGGCGAACGGAGCGGCTCGGTCGCTTTCTCCAGCTCCAGGACGCCTACGGCAACACCTTCACGTACGGGAGACTTGGCTCGGTCGCTGAGCGCTACCCAGCCCTCAAGCCGCGCAAGGTGACCTCGGCCGAGGTGGCTTCAGAGCTCAAGCTCCCCAGAGCCGATCGCAAGCCTTCGGTCCCGGCAACCGCGGGCACCCGCAAGCCGGGGCGTCGCGGCGGTTCGGCGGCTTCCTCCGGTCTCGCCGCGAAGGGGGCTTCCCCGCAGTCCGTGCGAGCTGCCAAGGAACGCCTGTTCGCGCACCCGCGCCGTCCAAACGCGCACGATGCCGGCGGTGCCCAGCAGATCATCGAAGCGGGCGGCAAGGTCGCGGGCATCACGACGGTTCGCAGCCTTTCCGGCGTCTTCGGCCTCGATCGCAGAGACATCCAGCTTAAGCCGCTGAAGGTCGGCTCGAAAGTTGCGGCGGGCACCATCCTCGGCCGGATCAGACGCGGCGACGGCAAGGCCGCCCCGCATGTCCTCTTCGAAATCCGGCCGGCGGGTCGCGGTGCGCCGCGGGTCGATCCCAAGCCGATCCTTGACGGTTGGAAGCTGCTCGAGTCCACCGCGATCTATCGCGCGCGCGGGCGCAACCCGTTCGTCGGGCCCGACGCCGCGCACCTGTCGATCGGGCAGATCCTGCTCATGAGCAAGGAAGAACTCGCCCAGCGTGTGGCGGCCAACCCGCGGATCGAGCTCTACGAATGCGGGCGCCGCGACGTCTTGACCGGGCAGATCGACCGGCGCGTGCTGGCAACCCTCGAGTACCTCGCCGCCTCGGGGCTCAAGCCGACCGTCACGTCGCTGCGCTGCGGCCACGGCTACCTCACCGCCTCGGGCAACGTCTCACACCACTCCTCGGGCAACGCCGTGGACATCGCCAAAGTCAACGGCATCCCCATCCAAGGCCACCAAGGAGCCGGATCGATCACCGAGCTGACCATCCAGCGGCTCCTCACCCTGCAGGGCAGTCTCCAAGCCGACCAGATCATCTCCCTCATGACCTTCGACGGGGCCGACAACACACTCGCGATGGCCGATCACGCCGACCACATCCACGTGGGCTGGCGGCCCCTCTACGGCACCAACACCACGCTCGCCAAGCAGGTGTCAAGCGCCCTGAAGCCCTCGCAATGGCGAAAGCTCATCGACCGGCTCTCCAGGATCGACAACCCGCGTGTGCGCACGACGCCCTCGAGCTCCGCGCTGCAGGTCCGGCCCCGGCGCAGCTCGCGCACCAAGGGCTGACCCCTACGAGCGGTGTTCCCTCCGAAACACTTGCGAGCCCGCGATGCCGCGGGCGGGTTCTGGCGTTGCGCGCCGACGCTGCAGCTTCAGGCGGGCTAGGCAGCCTGAAGTTCATGGTTCAGGAGCACTTTGGCGATCTGCTGGGCGCGCCTTGCGGAGGCGAGGTCGCCCTCGCCGGCTGCGACGATCGATCCCTTCATCAGGATGTGCCACTTGAACGCGAAGTCCTCGGCGTCCGCGAGGCCCGCCTGCCGGGCCAGGTCGGCGAGCATGTTGCGAATGCCCGCGAGGTACTCCCGACCGGCGCGGCCGATGGAGTCCGCGCTGTCGGTGGCTTCGAGCAGGATGCGGATGAAGGTGCAGCCCTCGAACTCCGGGGTCTGGAACCACTCGTCGAAGACGTCGAACACCGCGAGGAGCCTCTCGCCCGGGGCTGTCGCCCGAGCTTCGATCTCCACCTGCAGCCATTGGCGCGTCCATCGCTGCTCGCGGCGCGCGAGACAGGCCAGCGCGAGCTCCTCCTTGGAGGAGAAATGGCGGTAGAGCGTCATCCGTGCCACGCCGGCGCGGGCGATGATGGCATCGATGCCGACTCCGCGGACGCCCCGGCGAGAGAAGAGCTCGTAGGCCGCCTCGAGAATGCGTTCGCGAGCGCCGCCCACAACGGCGGTCTGGTTGCTGGTGGGCGAGCCCGTTGTGGCCATCGCGGCCAGCGTAGCGATGCCGGCCGGGAAGCCTTGACTTCGTGATGTTGGTCACTAACCTCGGAAGCAGGAAGGAGACCGCCCGGTATCGCCGGGCAGGAGGGAGTGCTGCCGCATGGATCAGATCACGACCGCAGCCCAGGCCCCTGGGACGGCGGCGGCGTGGTGCACCCTGCCACTCACCGACCGCATACCCGACGGTGCGCATGGCTTCGTAGTAGCTCGGGATCTCACCTGGTCATGACGGTGATGACGACGATGCTGCGCCGTCACGGCGCAACGATGTTCGAGCGCAACGGACGCGAGGTGGCCGCGCACTTCGGCTCTCCCGCGTCCGAGGCGGCGGTCTGCCGCAGTCGAGTCGGCCTCGCCGAGCGCTCAGACCGCGCGACGCTCGAGCTCGAGGGGAATCCGGAGGCGGTCGGCGAGGCGCTCGAGGAGCTCGGGCAGCTTGGCAAGGCGGCCTGGTGGGTTCGCACATCGCCCCACCGGGCGATCATTCGCAGCGACGGTGCCGCGGTCGGCGCATGTACCTCCATGATGCTGCGCGCCGAGGATGTCTCCGTCGAGGACGTCAGCATCGAGCATGCCGCGCTGGACCTCGTCGGGCCTCATGCCCAAGACGTGCTGCGCGCCCACCTCGAGCAGGACGGGGCTCCCGTCGTCCTCGTCGTCCGCCGGGACGAGACGTGCGTGGAGCTGCTCGTCCCACGCGTCTACGGACCTGCGCTGTGGAACGACCTGCTCGCGGCGGGCGACCCCTACGGCATCGCCTGTGTCGGGCTTGAAGCGCTTGAGCATCTCGACGTCTCAGACCGCTTGAGCCGGCGGCGCACCTAGT
>JACCYI010000208.1 GCA_013696535.1 Solirubrobacterales bacterium | reverse complement strand
GATCACCACACCGGCTGGGAACGCTCCCGAGCTGCAGTCGCTCGTGACCACGGCGGCGGGTCCGGAGGATCTGATCGACCGCGCCGAGGAGGTCATGCGCGACGACGTTCCGGCGCAGATCGAAGCTCGCCGCTCCGCGGTCGCCGGAGCCACCTGGGACGCGCGCGCAGCGGAGGTCGAAGCGGCACTCGGCACCCGCAGCGAGCCCGACTCGGACGGCCGGGTCACAGCTGTGGTCGTGAGCTTCAACACCCGGGCGCTGCTCGAGCGCAGCCTCGAGACCCTGCGCGGGCAGGCCAACGTCCGCCTGGGGACGATCGTCGTCGACAACGCCTCCGCGGACGGCAGCGTGGAGATGGTGCACGAGCGCTTCCCCGACGTCGAGCTCATCGTGCTCGACGAGAACGCCGGCTTCGGCCGCGCGAACAACATCGCTTTCGAGCGATGCACCAGCGAGTTCGTCCTCTTGCTCAACTCGGATGCCTTCATGGCGCCGGGAGCGCTGGCGGCCATGGTCACCACGGCACAGCAGCACCCGGAGGCCGTTGCGGTGGGCCCGCGACTGCTCAACGAGGACGGGTCCCTTCAGCGATCGGCCTGGCCCTTCCCACGCGCGGGGCGTCTGCTCTTGGAAGCGGTCGGCTTGCATCTGCCGCTACGACGGCTCGGGCTCCTCGAGGACCTGGGCACCTGGGCGCATGACGAGCAGCGCGCCGTCGACTTCCTGGTGGGTGCATGTCTGCTCATCCGCACCGCTCCGCTCAAGGAGGTCAACGGCTTCGACGAGCGATTCTGGCTCTACGGCGAGGAGGCCGACCTCCAGAAGCGCCTGAGCGCGCGCGGGCGGTCCGTCGTCCTCACGCCGGCGGCGGAGGTCACGCACGTCGCGGGCGCGTCGTCGACCGAGGACGTGTCGCGACTGCGTCACTTCTACGCCGGGCAGCGCCGCTTCCTCGAGCACCACGGCGGCCCGCTGGCGTGGCCGATGGGTCGCTTGGCGCTGCTGGTCGGTTCGCTGCTAAGGCGACGCTGGGCCGTGGTCCGCCTCGCGATCGGCATCGGCTGACGCCGCCGTCCGGGTCAGGGGACGGGACTGCGGCCCGGTGAACTTGTGCGTCCTGGCGGCCCGCTCGACCGCTCGGATCAAGCGCGCCCGGCTGCGACGCGGCCATGGTTGTCACCACTCACGGCCTCTTTCAGCCGCACCGCCAACTCCTCGGAGCGGTGATCGTAGGGCCCGTCCTCGACAGCGCGCACGCCCGCTCCGGACGAGCCGCGCGTCAAGTTGATAGGCGTCTGACGCGAGGTCCGGCCGAGCCGCTGCGACGGCCCGCCGAGACCGCGGGGAACGGGCGGATCGCGAACCACACGGCGCGACGGGGGCACGGCACCGGAGCTGCGCCGCGTCCCGGCTACGCTCCGAGCGGCACGTAGCCGTTCGGCTGCTTGTTCGTGATGCTGGCGCCGAACCTCAGCCGTGGGTTCGTGCTGGCTTCAGCATGGCTCGGCGTTGACCGCGTCGACGGCCTGGTCGATCAGCTTCTCGACCGCCGCCGCCAAGGGACGGGTTGTGCTGTGAAAGTGGTGACGTCGCTGAGGCCACTGTCGCCGCCGAGGCCGCCGAGGGTCTGCCCGACGGTGCGGGTGCGAGCAAGGGCCACGACCTCGGCGAGAGCGGGCCGGATCGAGGGGTCGGTCGGGTCCGGGTCGGTCGGTGTCTGGTCGGGGAACGACTCGCCGGGGTTAGATGGGCATTCGGTTTCCTTTCGATTTGAGTGGCGCGATGGCGCTTGTGCTTCGAAGCAGAGCGAGAGGCGGCGTAGGGTGCCCGGGATGCTCAACCGACTCAGGTCAGCGGCTCGAACGTCTCCTGTCTACCGGCCGTACGTGAAGTGGAAGTACCGGCTCAGTCCAAAAGCCCGCCGATCGTTCTTCGAAGGGATGTACGAGGCCAACGTTGGGGTGATGCCTCGTCTCGGTCGGGCAGCGGATCGAGCCTCGAAGTCACCGAAACACTTCGTGCGGAACTGCCGGCCTTCTGGGACCGGCTTGGCGTGCGGTCGCTGCTTGACGTGCCCTGCGGCGACTGGGTTTGGATGCAGCACGTCGACCTGAGCAGGATCGACCGGTACATCGGCGGCGATGTCGTGCCTGCGCTCGTCGAGGAGGTCCGGTCAGCGCACGGCGGGCCAGGGCGCTCCTTCATTGAGATCGACGCGCTGACCAGCGATCTCCCGCGAGTGGACGCCGTAATGGTCCGCGACCTCTTCGGCCACCTCGACCACGCGCAGTCCCGGCGTCTGGTGCGCAACGTGAAGCGCAGCGGGGCGACTTGG
>JACCYI010000167.1 GCA_013696535.1 Solirubrobacterales bacterium | reverse complement strand
GACCAGTGCCGGACCGGTGTTCTTCCGTCAGACCCGGGTCGGGCGCGACGGCGATCACTTCGAGATGTTGAAGTTCCGCTCGATGGTCGACGGGGCAGACGCCTTGAAGGCGCAGCTGCACACGCTCAACGAGTCCGACGGGCTGTTCAAGATGGCCAACGACCCCCGGGTCACGCGTATCGGTCGGCTTCTGCGCGCGTCGTCGCTCGATGAGCTGCCGCAGCTGCTCAACGTGCTCAAGGGCGACATGAGCCTGGTCGGGCCGCGCCCGCTCGTGCTCGACGAGGACGCCCTGGTCCATGGCTGGCACCGCCGCCGCTTGCACCTCACGCCCGGCATGACCGGGCCGTGGCAGGTCCTCGGCTCCCGGCAGGTGCCGTTGCACGACATGGTGAAAATCGATTACATGTACATCGCGAATTGGTCGTTCTGGATCGATTTCAAGATTCTCCTGCGGACCGTCATGCACGTCCTGCGCCGAGCCGGGGTCTAGATCGGCTGGAGCCGCCAACGCTCATGGTCCCTTGACGGCCCGGATGGTGATGAGCATCTCGTAGTCTGGATCGCGGGAGTCGAGCTCGTGTGGCCGCAGCTCGCCGGCGGCGAGCCCCTGTAGGAACGAAACAGCGGCAAGGACGTTTCCGGCCGCTTCAACCCGCAGCCCCGCCGCCGGGAACGCGCCTTCGAACAAGCGTCGCGCCGACAGGGTCGTGAACCGCCAGTAGTCCCCCCAGAGGTCCCGATCAGGACGACAGACCTGGGAGATGCCCGCGACGGTCACCAGGGCGACGCCTCCGGGCTTCAGGATGCGGTGCAACGTGTGGACAGCGGCATCGACGTCGTAGACGACGTGGAGCGTCTGCGTGCAGATGACGCAGTCGAAGCTCTCGCTCGGGAGGTTCGCGCCGGTGACGAGGTCGCCGATGATCGTGGCGGTTGCGTTGGACGTGTCGACGTGCAGGACGTCGAGCGCGCTGACCGCCGAGTGCGCAGCTTCTGCGTCCTCCGGCGACCAGCCGCCGAAGCGCCGCGCGTACTCGTCACCGCCTACTTCGAGGACACGCCCCCGGATGTCGCCTGCCCCGTAGCCGGCGGCGTTGCCGTGCCGCCGCAGGAAGGCCTCGATGTAGTAGCGATCGATCGGCAGGCCACGATCGAAGCCGAAACAGCGGCTGACGGGAGCCAGTCGCCGCAGGTTCCCGAAGCGCACGCGCCCGACGCTCGGCGGCTGGCGACGGAGCAGAGCGCGCACCCAGCCGCGCAGCTCGGAACGCGAGCGCGCCTTCAGTCGATCGATGTCAGTCACGGTTGCCTCTCGCCTCGAGGAGGGATCGAGCGAGCTGGAGCGCCAGCCGGTCGAGGGAATCCGGCGACGGGTACAGGCGTCCCATCAGCAGCGGGCACGTCCGCGGAAGCACCGCCGTGGGTTTCGTAGTGAAGCCGGCGACGTAGCCGGCATCGCGCGCGGCGCTTGCGACACGAGCATCGGCCTTGCCGTGCGGGTAGGCGATGGTCCGGAGCGCATGGCCGGTCGCCGCTTCGAGATCGACCCGCCCGCGCCGCATGGCCGCCGCGAGCTCTGCGTCGTCCAGTCGGGTCATCACGTCGTGGTCCTTGGTGTGGAAGCCGATCTCGTGTCCTTGGGAGACGAGCGCGCGGAGGTCGTCGGCTTGCAGCCCCCACCCGGGAAGCTCGCCGCCGAGAGAGGCCAGGAGCTCATCCGACCATCGCTCGCGTTCGGACGCTGGAAGGGACTCGACCATCGCGGCGGTGGCCTGCGGTTCTCCGCTTCGAGGCGGCATGCCGTTGTCGATGGCTCGCTGCAGCCGCTCCCACCAGAAGCTCGTCGGTTCCCGCAGCGACGCACCAGTCAGGAAGAACGTCGCCGTCGCGCCGGCGAGTCGTAGTGCAGGGGCGCTGACGTTCGAGTGCCCGCGGAGGTCGTCGTCGAAGGTCAACGCCACCGGAAAGCGCTGGCCGCGCCGCCGAGTCGTCACCGCAGCGTGAAGTCCATGGGCGGGGACGACTCGGTACCGCGTCGTGAGGTGGCGCAACTGCGCCTCGAAGAGCTCCCGCGGAACCACCGGGACGACATCGCACTCGGGCGACCGCCTGGCTCCCTCCGCCACCTCGTGGTACACGAGCGCGACGCCGGCTTGGAGCCTCGTCGCCTGGAGCACCAGCCGGAGGGCACACGCCGCTGGGCCGCGAAGGATCTGCTTGGGGACGGCGTCTTGCCGCCGGGTGGAGTTCGAAGCGTCGCGAGCTCCGCCTGCAAGGTACGGCGCGAAGGCGGCAACCGACCGATCGTCGGGCGCGGCTGCGGTGGCCGAGGCGTGCCGACGGGGGCTGACCACGCGCCAGCCGCGCCGCAGTGCCGCGGGCCGTCGGCACCGAGCGGCTCCGCTGACAAGCGTCCACAGGGCTGCGCCTCGACGCTTGACCAGGAGCTGTCCTCGCGCCAGCCAGAGATACACCTCATAACGGTCAGCTCCGGCGACTCGGCCGCCGTGGTGCTTGCGGTCGAGCTGCACCAGCTCGCGCCGAACGCCGGCCAGCGACGACCGCATGCTCTGAGCGTGGATCCGGTAGCCGACCTGTGGCGCGCTGCACGATGCACCCGGTCCTGCGCTCGCCAGCCGGATCCACATGTCCCAGCCGGCGAGGTGGGCGAAGGCCGGGTCGAATTGCCCCACGCGCTCGAGCAGCTCGGCCTGCACCATGATGTTCGACGCTCCAGCCGGGATGGCGTTGTAGGAGCGGAGCGCCACGGTCAAGTCCGCCGGATCGGGCGCCGGCTCGGACGTCAACCGCCCGGAGTGCTCGTGCATGAGCACCGCCGCTGAGTACACGAAGCTGGCCTCGACGGCCTCAGCCGCCGTCAGCTGCGCCCTCAGCTTGTCGGGTGTCCAGACGTCGTCGTCGTCGAGGAACGCGATCCACCGACCGCGGGCCGCTCGAATGCCGGCGTTCCGGGCCGCTGCGACGCCCTCGGACCGCGGATGGCGCACCGCCCGAAGCCGCGCGTCGTCCCACGGTGCTCCGGTCGACGGGATGGGGGCGGAGGAACCGTCGTCGACGAGCACGACCTCGAGGTCGACGCCCTCCTGTGCCAGGACCGTCGCCAACGTGACGGCCAGAAGGTCCCACCGATCGCGGGTGGGGATCACCACCGACACCGTGGGCTCATGTGCACCCACAGGAAGGCTCGGCGACACGATGGTTCGATGATACGGCTCGCGCTGGACCGAGCGCTCACCGGTTCGCGTCGAGCGTCTCCCTGCCGCCGCGTGGTTGGCTTGGCAGTCCATGAGCACCGTCAGGTCTCGTGCGGCTCGGACCGGCGACAAGCACCTCGTGACGAGGTGGCGCGGCGGTGCCCGTTCGGCGAATGACTCGGTCTGACCGTTCGCATACGAACATGTCAGGGGTCGGACTTGCGTCGGAGTCAGCTGTGGCTCTCAAGAATGAGTTAGGACTAGCCGAGAGAGCACCATGGTCACGATCATGCTCAGCGCCGTCGCCCTCTGGATCGCCGTATCTATCGTGGTTGTGGCGTGCTGTGTCTCGGCTGCTCAAGGTGATAGGCACGGCTGGGGCGGTAACCCCTCGTCGCTACGGCGCGCTCGGCTGCTGAGGCCTCGGAGGAAGTCCTCTGCGTCGGGCAGTCGCGCCGTTTGATGCTCGGTCGACACGAGCACCCCTACAGTCCACAACTCGTGGCACCCGGTGGGGCTGCCGCTCCGGAGTGGCGTGCGCTCCCGGGCGAGCGCAGACGCTTATTTCGATGCTCGAGAACCAAGAATCCGCGCGCCCCAATCTCTCGTTCGAGCGACGTGCGACGCGTTTGGCGCCGCGCGGGCGTCTGGCACGTGCTGCCTCCGGCATCTCCGACGGACCCGCGCGGGCGGTCATCGCCCGGCGCGACCGTGCCTTCCGCCGCTCCCTAGTCGTCGCCGACGCAGCCGCGGCCCTGATCGCCATCACGCTGGCAGTGAACGTCTTCAGTCACGACCGCCTTCGCCCGGTCGGCATCCTCGCCGCGCTGATCGCTGTGCTGGTCAGCAAGGTGGTAGGGCTCTACGACCGCGATGAGCTCGTGCTCACGAAGTCCACGCTGGACGAGAGCCCGCAGCTCTTCCAGCTTGCAGCGCTCTACGCGCTGCTGATCTCGCTGCTTCAGCACAAGCTGGTGGACGGCGATCTCGGCGCCAAGCAGATCGTCGGCGTCTGGGTGCTGCTCTTCTTCGGCGCCTTCGCCGGCCGGGTGGTGGCGCGCTGGGTGGCCGGAAGCCGCATGCCCCCTGAGCGTTGCCTGGTCATCGGGGACCTGCGCTCGACCGGGGCGATCGGCGCGAAGCTCGACCGGGAGAAATCTCGCCGCCAGACGCTGGCGGCCCGCCTTCCCCTCGACTTCGACGACGACCGGTCTGAGGTGCTTCGCGGGGTTCGGGAAGCCATAGAGACCCACGACGCGCATCGCGTCATCCTCGCGCCGCAGGCCGCTGACAGCGAAGCGGTGCTCGACACGATCCGCCTGGTCAAGTCGCTCGGCGTCAAGGTGAGCCTGCTGCCGCGGCTCTTCGAGGTGGTCGGTTCGTCCGTCGTCTTCGACGATCTCGACGGGGTGACCGTGTTGGGCGTGCGTCGCTTCGGTCTCTCGCGATCGTCCGCAGCAGTCAAGCGGACGATGGATCTCGTCTTCGCCGGCCTTGCGGTCGTCGCCACCGCCCCGCTGCTCGTTCTCCTCGCGCTCCTCATCCGGCTCGACTCACCGGGCGGGCTGCTGTTTCGGCAGATCCGCGTCGGACGGGACGGCAAGCGATTTGAGATGTTGAAGTTCCGCTCGATGGTGGTCGATGCCGACGCCGTGAAGCTCGAGTTGCGCGCTGCGACGGAGCAGGACGGCATGTTCAAGCTCGTCGACGATCCTCGTGTCACGCGGATCGGGCGCCTCCTGCGCGCTACGTCGCTGGACGAGCT
>JACCYI010000124.1 GCA_013696535.1 Solirubrobacterales bacterium | reverse complement strand
CCGCAGCCCGACGGCGCATGGACTCAACCGGACGCAACGCGGCGGTCAGCGCGACAAACCCTGAGACTGCGGCCAAGAGCAGGGCGATCGGCCCGCCGATGAGCAGCAGGCCGCCAAGGTTGCGCACCGCGTCGTCGCGTTCCTCGACCGGCGTGCCGACGATCACGATCAGCCGCTGGCCTTGGGCGCTGACTGGTGTGGCCAACAACCGCGCACCCTCTTCGCCCTCCGAAGTGGTCAAGAAGATCGTCTCGCGCAGCGCTCTCCGCCGCTGGTCGTCTGAAAGCAAGGGCTCGTCGTGAAGCGAAGGGGTGCTGTCGACCACGCGGCCGGAGGCGTCGAGGATCTGCGCGAGGTTCTCCCCCCCTTCAGTCAGCGGACTGCGCCCGGATTGGGCGAGGCCTGAATCAGCCTGCTCGACGAGCGCCGTCACATCAGCCGCACGTGAGCGCAGACCCTCCGTGATGGTCGCATCGAGCTCCGTGCCGAGACGCAGATACAGGAACAATCCGAGCCCGCCCAGAACGACGGCCATGACGCTTGCGAAGGCGAGCGTCACGCGGGTTCGGATCGGGAGCCGGTTGAGTCGGGACACCGCGGCGGACGCTAGCGAGCGGGCGACGACCAGGCGGACAGCGCGCTTGGACTCATCTGCGTCTCATCTCCGGCCGCCAGAGTGCCGGCCGTGACGATGGCACAGCTTGAAGAACACGCCCTGAGGACGACGGAAGGCCCGGCCATGCGGCCGGCCCTTCACCCGACCACCGGTCCGGCCGGACTACTTATCGGAACGCGGATCTCTGGAGTCCGCGTCGATCGCGATCTCCTCGAACTTGGCCCCGAGTCGCACGTCGACGGTGGAGCCGTCCGGCCTGCGGACTTCGACCTCCCAGGTCGCGCCCTTCTCGGAGTCGAGCTCGACGGCGTTGGCCTTGCCTCCGGGAACCAGTTTGACCGCGGCGGCCTTGGCCCGGTCGGAGTCGGGACCCATGGCCTGCTTTTCGCCGTCCTCGCCGCCGCCCACAGCGCCGGCCACCCCCGCCCCGCCGGCGAGCGCGGTCTTGCGTTTCCTGTTCATCGAACCGAAGCACCTCCTGAACCTGATGTCGGAAAGGGAGTTCTACCTCCAGCCCATGAGACAAGCATGAGTCTGGCCGGCCGGCGCTCGTGAACGCGTTTGAAGCTCTGGTGCTCGGGGTCGTCCAGGGCCTGACGGAGTTCCTCCCCATCTCTTCGACCGCTCACCTGCGCATCGTTCCTGCGTTCGCCGGCTGGCAGGACCCTGGCGCCGCGTTCACCGCCGTCACCCAGCTCGGCACCATGGCGGCGGTCGTCCTGTTCTTCCGCTCCGATCTCCTCCGCATCGCACGGTCGTGGCTCGGGAGCCTGCGCGACCCCGCCCGCCGGAGCGAGCTCGACGCGCGGCTGGGATGGATGATCCTGCTCGGCACGATTCCGATCGGGATCTTCGGCCTGGCGTTCAAGGACCAGATCGAGACCGGTGCGCGCGACCTCACCCTGATCGGCATCACGCTCATCGCGCTCGGTCTCGTGCTGGCGGTCGCCGAGCGCGTCGGGCGACGCGAACGCTCCATCGAGCAGATGACCGGGCGCGACGGCGCGATCATAGGGTTCGCTCAGGCACTCGCTCTCGTGCCGGGCGTGTCGCGGTCGGGGGCGACGATCAGCGCCGGACTGTTCCTTGGACTCGACCGTGTCGACGCCGCCCGCTTCTCGTTCCTCCTGTCGATCCCAGCGGTCGTGCTCTCGGGTCTCTTCGAGCTCAAGGGTCTCGCGGACGGCTCGACGACCGGACCCCGGCCGGCGCTGGGGATCGTCGGCCTCGCGACGGTGGTGGCGTTCATCGTCGGCTACGCCTCGATCGCATTCCTGCTCCGGTTCCTCACCAGCCACTCCACGGGCGTGTTCGTCGTGTACCGAGTCGGGCTCGGTGCGCTGGTGCTCGTGCTCGTCGCCTCCGGCGTCATCGGCTGAAGCAAGCGACGCGTCGTCGACCGCCACGCAGGGTTTCCCTCGACGGGTGCACGCGGGTTGTCGCCTCGACGCCCTGCCGAAGGAGGTCACGACGCCAGCAGCCCGACGCCGGCTCCAGGGCGGGGGTCAGGAGCCGGCAGGGCGCACGGGACCTCGATCACGAAGTCACTTCCGCGCTCACGCCCTTCCGTATGCACTCGGCCGCCGAGCGCCTCGACGATCTCGCGGGTGATCGCCAGGCCTAGTCCGCTGCCGCCGGTCGCGCGGTTGCGCGAGGGGTCGACGCGGAAGAAGCGATCGAAGATGCGTTCACGCAGGGCCGCCGGGACCCCGGGGCCGTCATCCTCGACGACGAGTCGTCCAGTGGTGTCAGCGCGCGAGGTCGTGATCTGAACCAAGCCGCCTTGCGGGCTGAAGTCGAGCGCGTTCTCGACGAGGTTGCGGATCGCGTGGCTGAGCCGGACGGGGTCGGCCAGCACGGCGACGGCCGGGCCGTGGCGCCTGACCGTCACGCCTCGGCGGCGGGCCACGGACCCCAGTGATACCGCCACTGCCTCCGCGAGCTCGGCGAGATCCACGTCCTCCAGGCGCAGGCCCAGAACGTTCCCGTCGACGGCGACGAGCGTCAAGAGGTCGCCGACGGTCCGGCTCATCCGATCGACCTCCTCGCGTGCCGAGAGGAGCACGTCGCGCTGTTCGTCGACGCCGTGCTGGATGCGGTCGAGCATCGTGTTCAGCGTGCGGGCCAGATGGGCCACCTCGTCGTTGCTGCGGGAGACCGGGAGGCGCTCCTCGAGAAGATCGACGCCGATCGCCTCCGCGGTGCTCGTGATCTCCTCGATCGGCCGCAACGAGCGGCGCGCCAGCCACCACCCGCCGAGCGCTGTGGCGAGGAGTGCGGCGGGCCCCGCGAGCAGCAGCAGCTTGACCACCCGGCCGACCGAGCGGTCTATGGGCTCCAGCGACTGCGCGGCGACGATCACGTAGGACTCTCCCCGATGCTTGACCCCGAGCGCCGTGAGACGGTAGTCATCCCGGCTCGAGCCCAGCGTGCGCGAACGCACTGGCTGGTCGCCCGCAAGCGCTGCAGCGAGCTCCCGGGGGACCGCCATCGGGCGATTCGCCACCGCGTCGCCGAACGTGGCCCGAATGGTTCCGTCGGGTGTGACGAGCTGACCTGCGGCGCGCTCACCTTTGAGCACGGTGCGAGCGGAGTCGCGGAACTCTGGGACGCCCTCGACGCGAACGTCGTCGCGGATCTGGGCCGCGGCGGGGCGCAAGCCGTCGTCGACCGCCCCGGTGAGGTCGGCTCGTAGGCGCACCACCAGAAAGGCACCCAGCGCAGCGATGATGACGGCCAGCAACCCGACGTACCAAGCGGTCATGCGAAGCCGAAGCGGGAGGTTCACGCCTGCGGCTCGAGTCTGAAGCCCACGCCTCGTACGGTGCGGATCAGCGGCCGGTCGAATGGCAGCTCGAGCTTTCGGCGCAGTGCACCGACGTACTGGTCGACGATGTTGGTCGAGCCGAAGTAGTTCTCGTCCCAAACACGCTCCAACAGCGTCGTCCGGGTGATGACTTCGCCGGGATGGCGGGCGAGGAACTCGAGCACCGAGAACTCACGAGCCGTCAATTCGACCGACTCGCCGAGCCGCTGCACCTCGTGCGTGGCGGGATCGACGACGAGGTCGCCGACCTCCAGCCGCGATGGCCGCTCTGAGGGGGCGCGGCGAGTGAGCGCACGCAACCGGGCGAGCAGCTCGCCGAAATCGAAGGGTTTGGCCAGGTAATCGTCCGCGCCCGACGTCCAGGCCCTCGATGCGATCAGAGACCTGGCCTCGCGCGGTCAGCATGAGCACCGGCGCCCAGCAGCCGCGTTCACGCAGCACGCGGCAGACCTCGAACCCGTCGCGTCGTGGCAGCATCACGTCGAGCACGATGGCGTCGTAGTCCCACACCGCCGCCTGCATCAACGCCGCCTCGCCGTCGTCCACGACGTCGACGGCGTACCCCTCGCTGCGCAGCCCGCGGCCGACGGCGCGCGAGAGCTTCACATCGTCGTCGACCACGAGCAGTCGCAATGAAGGATCCTTCGGCGTCAGCTCAGACGACGTCAGTCGTCCTGCTGCGCGGACAGCACCTTGCCTGAGTCCGCGTCCACCTTGACGCGCTGGCTCCGACGTCGACGGTGAACACCAGCTTCCCGGAATAGTGCTCCAGGTCGACCTCGTTGAGATCGCCCTTCGCGGCTCCCTGAGCCGCCTCGATGGCCTGTTGCTCGGTGATCCGGGCCTGTGCGAGCAGCACCTTGCCGTCGTCCAGGCGCGAGCCGCCGGCTGCTGCGCTGCTACTCGAACCGTCCGCCGCGGCGACGCCGGCTGCGGCCGAAAGAGTCGCCAGCCCGACGACGACCCCGGTCATGATCTTTCGCATGGTGTGCCTCCTTTGTTGGGATCCACGCGAGGCCCACAGTCCCGAATCAGCTCTGTAGAGATTATGAACGGGCTTCGAGCCACGGGCGGCGGCTCATCCTCGTGCCGGCGCCCCGGGGCGAGGAGCGTTTTCATCTTCCTTTCAGAATCCCGGGCGTAGCTTCGCCCGTATGGGGCGCCGACACGGATGAGGCGGTGGGCGCTGGGCGCGCTGGTCGCTGCCGTGGCGGTCACGGCCGGCATCGTGACGAGCCCACCGGCAATCTGGACTCCCGCAGTCGAGGACGTTTCCGGGTTCAAACGACTCAGGATCGGGATCCGAATGAAAGCTGAGGGCGACGGTGCGAGCGCAACATCAGCCATCATCGCGGCATGACGGTTCTGGTGACGGGAAGCGCCGGCCACCTCGGTGAGGCTCTGATG
>JACCYI010000094.1 GCA_013696535.1 Solirubrobacterales bacterium | reverse complement strand
GCGCACTGCCGGCGCACGCCGGGGGCCGCTGTCCCGCTCGGCATGCGGCGTTCGAGCTCGCCTGGGCGCCGCTCGCCTACGAGGGAACGGCGCAGCAGCTCGTCGCCGCGCTGAAGTTCGGGGGCATGCTGCCGCTCGCCGACGTCATGGCCGCTCACCTTGCCGCGACGGCTCCCCCGGGCTTGCTGGTCTCGGGCGTCGTACTCGTGCCGGTCCCGCTGCACCCGGCCCGGCGTCGCTCCCGAGGGTTTGACCAGGCTGCGCGCCTCGCGTTGGCACTGGGCCGGCGCACGAATCTGCCCATGGTGCCGTCCCTCCGCCGTCGTGGCGCGGCGACACGGCAGGTGGGTGCGACGCGTGCCCAGCGCCGTCAACCGGATCGCCTCCAGATCGAGGCGGTCGGAAGCCCGCCGGCGCGCGCGGTGGTCGTCGACGACGTCCACACGACGGGCGCCACGCTCGACGCGTGCGCCCGTGCTCTCCGGACGGGCGGGGTGGCGCGAGTAGACGTCATCACGTACGCGCGCACACTGTGACCGGCAGCGATTTCACAAATGGCCGAGCTCGGTTTAGTCTCCTTAACGACAGCCTCCCCACCGCACGAGAGGAGTCCCATGCGCATTGAGGTCAAGGGACGCAACCTTCCGGTCAACGACGAGCTTCGTGAGCTCGTGTTTCGGCGCTTCGCAAAGGTCGACAAGCAGGTGAGCGAGCTGGCGGTCCTCGAGATCGAGCTGTGCATGGAGCGCAATCCGGCGATTCCGGACTCCCAGGTGGCCGAGGCGACTCTGTACCTCAAGGGCATAACCCTGCGGGCGCACGACGCGTCGCGTGACATGGGGCACTCGATCAACCTCATCGCCGAGGAGATGTCGCGGCAGGTCAAGCGCCACCGCGACAAGCGGCGCAACCGCCGTGAGGCGCGCGCCGCCGTACCGCCGCCGGTGCCCGTCGAAGAGGCTCCCGGCGGCTCTCTCGGAGCGACCTAGCGCGCCGTCCCCCGGCCCGGATCGGTTAGTACCCTCAGATCATGTCGATCCTGGACCGTGCCCTGCGCCTCGGCGAGGGAAAGCAGTTCCGCAGCTACTCCAAACGCGTCGAGAAGATCAACGCCTGGGAGCCGGAGCTCGAGCTGCTCGACGACGCGGAGCTGCGAGCCCAGGCCGACACCCTCAGGGAGCGCGCGCGCAACGGTGAAGCGCTCGACGACCTGATGCAGGAGACCTTCGCGGTGGTGCGCGAGGTCTCCAGGCGAACGCTCGGCATGCGGCACTTCGACGTCCAGCTGATCGGCGGGATGGTGTTGCACGGCGGCGCGATCGCGGAGATGAAGACGGGCGAGGGCAAGACCCTGACCGGGACGCTGGCCGTGGTGCTCAACGCTCTGCCCGCCACCGGCGTCCACGTCGTCACTGTCAACGACTACCTCGCGCGGCGCGACGCCGAGTGGATGAACCCGATCTACTCGTTCATGGGCCTCTCACTCGGGATCCTGCAGAACATGCAGCCTTACGAGGAGAAGCGCGCCGCCTACGCCGCCGATATCACCTATGGGACCAACTCGGAGTTCGGCTTCGACTATCTGCGCGACAACATGGCCACGTCGCTCGAGGAGAAGGTGCAGCACGGTGGGCGTTACGACGGCGATGGCAAGCCACTCACCTCGCACGCCTTCGGGATCGTCGACGAGGTCGACAACATTCTCATCGACGAGGCCCGTACGCCGCTGATCATCTCGGGCGCTCCCGAGCAGGCGGCTGACCTGTACGAGCGTTTCGCCCGGCTCGCACCGCGCCTGGCCGCCGGCACCAAGCCCGAGGGGATGGACCCCAAGACCAAGAAGGACTTCGTCGCCGACTACGACTATGAGTACGACGAGAAGCACAAGACCGTCTCGGTGACCGAGCAGGGGGTGGAGAAGGCCGAGCGCTTCCTGGGGATCGATCACCTCTACAAGGCCGAGAACGGCAATCTGGTCAACCACCTCCACCAGGCGCTCAAGGCCGAATCGCTCTACAAGCGAGACGTCGACTACGCGGTGGTGGAGGGTGAGGTCAAGATCATCGACGAGTTCACGGGCCGCATCCTCGACGGCCGGCGCTGGTCAGAGGGCCTGCATCAGGCCGTGGAGGCCAAGGAGGGCGTCCGGGTCCAGGAGGAGAACCAGACCCTCGCCACGATCACCCTCCAGAACTACTTCCGGATGTACGAGAAGCTCGCAGGCATGACCGGCACGGCTCTGACCGAGGCCACCGAGTTCATGAAGATCTACAAGCTCCCCGTCGTTCAGATTCCTACGAACCAACCCATGATCCGCCGTGACGAGAACGACCAGGTCTTCAAGACCAAAGAGGGCAAGTGGGGAGCCCTCGTCCGCGAGATCTCCGAGCGCCACGAGCACGGCCAGCCCATCCTGGTCGGCACCGTTTCCGTGGAGGTCTCAGAGATGCTCGGCACCCGCTTGAAGGATCTCGGCATCCCGCACGCGGTGCTCAACGCCAAGCCCGAGTATGCCGAGCTCGAGGGCGAGACGATCGCCGAAGCCGGCCGTCCCGGCGCGGTGACGATCGCAACGAACATGGCGGGTCGCGGCGTCGACATCAAGCTCGGCGGCAACGCGGAGCACCTGACCGCCATCGAGCTGGCGAAGCTTGGTCTCAAGCCGGGCGATCCAGACTACGAGGAGCGCTTCGCCCAGGTCATGCCGGCCATCGACGAGCGCGTCGCGGAGGCCCGTCAGACCGTGCTGGACGCCGGTGGCCTGTTCATCTGCGGCACCGAGCGCCACGAGGCCCGACGGATCGACAACCAGCTGCGCGGGCGCGCCGGGCGTCAGGGCGACCCTGGTGAGTCGCGATTCTTCCTCTCCGCCGAGGATGACCTGGTCCGCCTGTTCGCGGGCGACCGCATCTACCGGATCCTGGACCGCCTCGGCCCCGTCACCGAGGAGGGGAACGAGGAGCCCATCGAGGCGAAGATGCTGTCCAAGCAGATCGAAGGCGCCCAGAAGAAGGTCGAGGAGCAGAACTACCTGATTCGCAAGCGCGTGCTCGAGTACGACGACGTCATGAACCAGCAGCGCGAAGTCGTCTACAAGTATCGCGACGAGGTGCTCGAGGGCCGCGACATGGGGGGCGTCGCCCGCGAGCAGATCGGCGAGGTCGTCGACCGCCTGGTGGAGGAGTACACGCCCGGCGACTACCTCGAGGAGTGGGACCTCGACGGGCTGTGGGTCCAGCTCGACCAGATCTTCGAGGTGGACTTCGCGCCCGGAGACCTCGATCGCGAGCAGCTCGATCGCGAAGAGCTCAAGAGGCTGCTCGCAGCCGACGCGGCGAAGCTCTACGAGGAGCGCGAGGAGGAGCTCGGCGAGGAGCTCATGCGCGCACTCGAGCGCTACCTGCTGCTCCAGATCATCGACCAGAAGTGGCGCGAGCACCTCTACGACATGGATTATCTGCGCGAGGGCATCCATCTGCGCGGTTTCGCTCAGATCGACCCGCTCGTGGCCTACAAGAACGAGGCGTACACGCTGTTCCAGGACCTCATGAACTCGATCTGGGCGGACTTCGCCCGCATGATCTACAACGTCGAGGTCGACGTGCAGGGGGAGAACGGCGACTCCGAGGTCGCGGCCCCGATTCCGTCGGCCTCCAACGCAACCGCCGGCGCTTCACTCGCCTACTCGGGCGGCACGCTCGACGACCAACCGAGCGCCTACACGAGTGAAACGGACCTCTATGCGCAAGGGGATGAACCCGAGCCGGCGTCCACCCGCGTGGTCCAGCAGCGGCGCGTGGAGGAAGCCGAGCAGCTCGGGCGGAACGAGCCCTGCTGGTGCGGGTCGGGCAAGAAATTCAAGAAATGTCACGGCGCCTGACCCACTAGCCTGACGCGATGGTCACTCCCGCCTCGTCCCAGCCCACGCCGCAGCGCCTCGCGGCGATCCGGGAGCAGCTCGCCCTCCTCTCGGACTATCTTTGACCCGGCTGGGCTGAGAATACGTCTGAGCGAGCTCGAGGGGGCCATGGGAGAACCCGGGTTCTGGGACGACCCTGAAATCGCCTCGAAGACGAGCTCTGAGCACTCGAGGGCCACTCGGAAGCTCGACACCTTCGGCTACCTCGAAGTGGACGTCGGCGACCTCGAGGGACTCGTCGAGCTCGCCGAGGAGGACGAATCCCTCGCGGGAGAAGTGGAGGACGCCTTCGCGTCAGTCGAGGTGCGGCTCGAGGCGCTCGAAGAGGAGCGGCTGTTCTCGGGCCGCTATGACCACGGAAACGCGCTGGTCGCCGTCAACGCCGGGGCAGGGGGCACAGACGCGCAGGACTGGGCGGAGATGGTCCTGCGCATGGAGATGCGATGGGCCGAGCGGCGCGGCTTCTCAGTCGAGCTGCTCGAAGCCACCGCCGGGGAGGAGGCCGGCCTGAAGTCCGCCACCTTCCGCGTGGCGGGCGAGAACGCCTACGGCCTGTATTGCGCGGAGAAGGGCGTCCACCGGCTCGTGCGGCTCTCGCCCTTTGACT
The DNA here is from genome assembly GCA_013696535.1 of Solirubrobacterales bacterium. Next base: position 1,478 of record JACCYI010000094.1, on the reverse strand, counting down.
CGGCCAACCGCCGCCAGACCTCCTTCGCGGGGGTTGAGGTCTCTCCGGTCGTGGAGGGCGCCGGCGAGGTGGAGATCGACGAGGACGATCTGCAGATCGACACCTACCGCGCCTCGGGCGCAGGCGGCCAGCACGTCAACAAGACCGATTCGGCCGTGCGCATCACCCACAAGCCGACGGGCCTGGTCGTGCAGTGCCAGAACGAGCGATCCCAGACGCAGAACAAGGCCGTCGCCATGAAGGTGCTCGAGTCAAAGCTCACCGAGCTCGAGGAGCGCCGGCGTCGCGAGGAGATCGCCAAGGAGCGCGGCGAGGCCCAGGACGTCAACTTCGGCTCTCAGATCCGCTCCTACGTCCTGCACCCGTACACGCTGGTCAAGGACCACCGCACCAACGTCGAGGTGGGGGACGCCAACCGGGTGCTCGACGGGGATCTCGACCCGTTCGTACGGCCCTACCTGCTGGCCTCGGCCGGGGCGCCGGCATGAGCCAGGTAGCGCACGACCCCTACGCGACGGGCTCTCCCCGCGACGCTGCCCCGCCGACCCGCGACCAGCCCACGGCGCCCTACCTGGACGCGGTGGTGGCCTACGCCTTCCGCGGCTCCACCCGCTTCCACGTTCCCGGCCACAAGGCGGGCGCGGGCGCTGACCCCGGGCTGCGTTCGGCGATCGGCGCCGCGGCGCTGGCCCTCGACATCCCGCAGGACATCGAAGGCATCGACTTGGGGCCTTCGCCCACCCCATACGAGCGAGCCGAACAGCTCGCCGCCGAAGCCTACGGCGCAGCGCGGAGCTGGTTTCTGACCAACGGCGCCACCCAGGGCAACCACGCACTCTGCCTCGCGCTTACGCCACTCGGCGGCCGTGCCGTCGTGCAGCGCAACTCGCACGCGTCGGTGATCGACGGGATGGTGCTTTCGGGAGGCGTTCCCCACTACGTGGCCCCGGAGTACGACGGCGAGCTCGGGATGGCCCACGGCGTGACGGCCGAGGCGCTCGCGGGCGCCCTGCGGGAAGCCGGGGACGCTCGCGCGGCCTTCATCGTCTCACCGACCTACTACGGGTTGGCCGCCGACGTCGCCGAGTGCGCCGAGGTCGCCCACGCGGCCGGGGCGGCACTGGTGGTCGATCAGTCCTGGGGTCCGCATCTGGGCTTTCACCCGGCGCTCCCGCCCAGCGCCCTGGCGCTCGGCGCTGACGCGGTGCTCACCTCCACGCACAAGATCGTCGGCTCGCTCACACAGTCCGCGATGCTCCACCTCGGCAACACCACGGGTCCGGCCCGGATCGACCCGGCGAGCCTCTCGCGCGTCATCCGGCTTCTGCGCAGCACGTCGCCGAGCTCGCTGCTGCTCGCCTCGCTCGACGCGGCGCGCCGCCAGCTGGCCATCCACGGCGAGGCGCTGCTCGACTGCACGCTCGCCGCCGCCGCCCGCGCCCGGGAGGCGATCGACCGGGTGCCGGGCTGCATGGTGG
>JACCYI010000063.1 GCA_013696535.1 Solirubrobacterales bacterium | reverse complement strand
CCGGGCATGCGGCTCATGCTCTGCTCTGGAGCGCGCCCACACAGCGGAGGTACCTCCTCCTTCCCGGTGCGGGCAACCCGTACCCGAGAGACCGGTTGTTGACCTGGTTGGCCAGGTCTGCCGTGTTGGGGATAGTCGAGGGCGGGGAGATGGTGTACCGGGCCGCCGGCCCTGAGGGACTCGAAGCAGGGGTCGGGGCGTTGTCGGATGGTCTCCGTGCCGATCATCCACCGCGACGAGTCGGTCGGAGTGCTCAAGGTGTTCTCTCCGCGGCCACGTGTTCGACTCCGGGACGCTCGAGACGCTCGAGTTCCTCAGCTCGATCGTCGCCGCCCACACACCCGGGCGAACAACTACGAGGTGGTTCAGCGCCAGAGCCGCCAGGACCTGCTCGCCGGCTGGGGAACCGGCGGGCGTATGTGAGCACCCGCTCAGCCTCTGCCTGCTCGAGGTCGTCGCCTGCGACCGAGCTGCAAGCCGCCGCCACCGCGCTGCGCGAGGTCAGACGGCAACGTTCAGCGCACGCGGCCGTCTGAATTCGCCCGAGCGATCACTTTCCGCCGGAAGCTCAGGAGCTCCTCGCGGTCACTTCCGCCGGACACCCCGATCGCCAGCACGGGGCCTACTCCGCGGGCAAAGAACTTGTACTCGAGGATCTTCGGCTTCAGCCGATTTGCATCCTTGGTCATCACCGGCTCGGCGTTTCCGGTTCAGTTGACGAGACCGTCATCCCCGGAGCCAGACACGAAAGGACCCGGTGCGCTACCGCGAGCACCTTCCCCAACTAGACGCCGGCGGCGTCTTTCTAACCGATGCCGGGCTCGAGACCGTGCTCATCTTCCACGAGGGGCTCGAGCTGCCGGCCTTTGCGGCGTTCGACCTACTCAAGGACGAAGCCGGGACACAAGCGCTGCGCCGGTACTACGAGCCGTACGCCGCGCTGGCCCGTGAGCACGGCCTCGGCTTCGTGCTGGAGAGCCCGACGTGGAGGGCAAGCCCACGCTGGGCCGCGCAGATCGGCTATGGCGAGCCTGAGCTCGACCAGGTCAACCGGAAGGCGATCGCGCTGATGGAGCATCTGCGGACGGACTACGAGGCCGAAGGCGCTCCCTTCGTCATCAGCGGTTGCCTCGGACCGCACGATGACGGATACAACCCGGTCACGAAGCTCACCGCCACCGCGGCTCGCGACTACCACTCGTCGCAGATCGCGACCTTCGCGGACACGGCCGCGGACATGGTGACCGCGCTGACGATCACCTATGCCGCCGAAGCGGTCGGTGTCACCCAGGCAGCGGTGGAGCACCAGTTGCCCGTGGTGATCTCGTTCACGCTTGAGACGAACGGTCGCCTGCCGAGCGGTCAGTCACTCGGCGAGGCGATCGAGCAGGTCGAGTACGAGACGAGCGCCGCGCCCGTGTACTACATGATCAATTGCGCGCACCCGACGCACTTCGAAGACACGCTCGCGGCGGACGAGCCGTGGCGCGAGCGGATCCGCGGCGTGCGAGCCAACGCCTCGACCCGGAGCCACGCAGAGCTCGACGAGGCCACCGAGCTCGACGACGGAGATCCCGCCGACCTCGCGGCCCGCTATGTGAACCTGAAGGCGGAGCTTCCATCGCTCAACGTGCTGGGTGGGTGCTGCGGAACCGACTTCCGCCACGTCCAGGCGATCAGAGAAGCCTGGTTCCCGGATCCCATGGCCTTCTAGGGCTTCTCAGGTGAGCGCTGGGCGCGGGCGGCGGAGTCTCGCGGCGGCGCGCGCCGCGCCGGGCGGCAGCCCGCCGCCGGTCGCGAACCAGGAACCGGCCAGGACCAGCAGGAGCCCCGCCACGGCCGCGGGCCCCGGCCGCTCTCCTAGCACCGCGACACCGAGGATGACCGCCACGAGCGGGTTGAGGTAGGTGATGACGGACGCTCGGCTCGGGCCGATCTGGGCGATGAGCGCGAAGAAGAGCAGGAAGGCCAGCGCGCTGCACACCGTCCCGAGAACGATGATGCTGGCCAACGCGTCGGCGGGCAGCCCGCCGGGCGGAGTCGCTGCGGCCAGCGGCGCCAGGAGCAGCGTCGCGAAACCGAGCGATGCGCAGATCGGGCCGAGCGGGTCCAGATCGGCCAGCTGCCGCCGGATGATGAGTGGCCCAACGGCATAGCCGCCGGTGGCCAGCAGGACGGCGACCGCGCCGAGCAGCTCCCGCGGTCGCCCGGCAACGTCGAGGCCCAGCAGCGTCACCACGCCCGCGAAGCCGACGAAGAGGCCGATCAGGCGCAGCCCCCGCGGGCGCTCACTCGGCTCCAGGCGGGAGAGCAGAACCGCGATGATCAGCGGCAGCGAAGCGACGAGGATGGCGGCCAAGGACGAGGAGACCCGCTGCTCACCCCAGGCGATGAGCGGGAACGGAAGCGCGATCTCGAACACCGTGTAGGCGGCAACCCAGCGCCACCGTTCCCGCAGGCCGCTCAGCGCCCGTCGGCGCAGCGCGAAGGGGAGCAGGACCAGAAAGCCGAGCGCGACGCGTGAGAAGGCCACCACACCCGGCGACAATCCCGCGTCGACCGCCACTCGGATGAAGAAGTACGGCACGCCCCACACGACCGAGACGGCCGCGAAGAGCATCCACGCACGGCGATCCATGGATACGTCCGGCATCACGCGTCACTGAAGCACTCCGAGCCGCCGAGCGAAAGCACGATCGGTGATGTGGGCTCCAAGCGCTGCTTCTGACCCGACGGGCGGGAGCACCGCGCCGCTCACGTTGCCGGCCCGCGCGGCGTTGCACGACTGCGTGGCCGCATGGGCCGCCACGCCATCGGACCGACAGGAGGCAGCCATGACGAAGGTAGCTGTGATCACGGGCGCGAACCGCGGGCTCGGCTTCGCGACCGCCCGCGGGCTCGGCCGCTCGGGCGCGAAGGTGATCGTCGGAGCGCGCGACGGCGCACGAGGCGAGGAAGCTGCCGCGGCGCTGCGCAGCGACGGCCTCGACGCCGATTCGCTCGCTCTCGACGTCAGTTCGACGGCGAGCATCCAGGCCGCGGTCAAGCGCGTCGAGCAGCGCCACGGCCGAATCGACATCCTCGTCAACAACGCCGGAGTCCTGCCGGAGGCAACGGCGGGCGACTCCGATCGGCCGCTGGACCTGCGCCTGTTCAGGGAGACGTTCGAAACCAACCTCTTCGGCGCGGTGTCGGTGACGAAGGAGTTCCTGCCGCTGCTGCGCAGGTCCGACTCCGGCCGCATCGTCAACGTCTCCAGCACGATGGGATCG
>JACCYI010000004.1 GCA_013696535.1 Solirubrobacterales bacterium | reverse complement strand
CCTCGGGTGAGGCCAGACGATGCATGCGGCTGGTCGATGGCTCCCTCATTCGTTCACCGGACTGCGTCCCTCTTCGGCCTGTTCTAGCCCGTGGCCAAGCACTTTGCAGCAACTTCAGTATCACTGGACGAACGTACGAGTGACGCGAGACCCGCCAGCGACCGCCGGAATCGGGCTCTCGAACCCGCCGGTAGGCTGTCGGAGTGCCCGCCGTTCCCGCCGTGTCCCGCACACGGGACTCACAGCGTCAGGGTCGGGTGAGCCCAGCGCGCGTGTGCGCCTTTACGGTCCTGCGTCGCGTGTTCGAGGAGGGGGCATGGGCCGACCGGGCCCTGCAGAGCGAGACCTCGCAGCTCGACCTCACGCCCCGCGACCGCGCGCTGGCCACCCAGCTCACCTTCGGCGCCGTCCAGCGACGCGCCACCCTGGACCACTTCGCGGCCGAGCTGGCGGGTCGCCCCGTCGCGCTCCTCGAACCCGGCGCGCTCGCCGCCCTGCGTCTCGGCCTGTTCCAGCTCGCCTACCTCGACCGGGCACCCGCGCACGCCGTGGTCGGCGAATCGGTCGAGCTCGCCAAGCGCAGCACGCGCGGAGGCAGCGGACTCGTCAACGCGGTGCTCCGGCGGGCGACACGCGAAGTCCAGGGCATGCTCGCCGCCCTTGACGACTCGACGCCGCGGGCCGCCGCTCTGCGCCACTCACATCCCGAGTGGATGGTCGCCCTGTGGTGGGAGGCACTCGGCGCCGGCCAGACGCGTGCGCTGCTCGCCGCGAACAACCGCGCCGCCGAGTCCGCGCTGCGAGCCAACACGCTGAGGGTGGAGCCGGACGAGCTCCTCGACGGCCTTGGAACCTCCGGCCGCGCCGGGCGGGCGGCCGGGCTGCCGGAGATCGCGGAGGCCATTGTGCTCGATGGCCCCTTCGACGCCCACGGCAGTGCCCAGTGGACGCGCGGGGAGCTCATGCCGCAATCCCGTGCCGCGATGGGGGTCAGCCGGCTGCTCGACCCGCAACCCGGCGATCGCGTGCTCGACTTGTGTGCCGCCCCAGGCGGCAAGACGACCCACCTGGCCGCTCTCATGCGCGACCGGGGAGAGATCATCGCGGTCGAGCGCCACCAGGGCCGCGCGGCCGCCCTCCGGCGCACCGCCGCCAGGATGGGCGCTTCGATCGTCTCGGTCCGCGAGGGCGACGCAGCGCTCATCGACGAGCCCGTCCGGTTCGACCGTGCTCGTCGACCCACCGTGCACCGATCTCGGGACGCTGCGCTCGCGCCCCGACGCGCGCTGGCGCAAGACCGCCGAGCAGCCCGCTCGCCTGGCCAAACTTCAGGGCGCGATGTTGCGCGCCGGGGCCGCCGCGCTGCGCCCGGGCGGCACGCTGGTGTACTCGACCTGCACGATCTCGCCGGTCGAGAACGAGGGGGTCGTGAGCGGCTTTCTTTCCGAGAACACGGACTTCGAGGCGGACGACCTACAAGCCGAGGCGCCGGTCTGGAAGCATCCCAGCGTGCCCTGCCACCTGCAGACGCTGCCTCACCGCGACGCGACGGACGGGTTCTTCATAGCGCGCCTGCATCGCAGGAGTCACGCATGACCGATTCGTCGATCGATCTCGGGCCGGTGTGCCCGGGATGTCACGAGCCATGGCTGCGACCCACGCAGCTTCCCGGTCGCTACCGGTGCGTGAACTGCATGCGCCGCTTCGAGCTCGCCTCCGTATGCCCTGACTGCGGCGAGCACTCGACGATCGTGCGAATGTCCAACACGGCCCTCTACGTCTGCGGCTCGTGCCAGGCGTCGATGCTCCGCGCGATCTGATGGCCGTGACCTCCCGCCCACCTATGACCTTCTGATGGCGCTCGCAGGCGTCGCCCCGTCCATCCTGTCGGCCGACTTCGCGCGCCTGGGAGCACAAGTGGCCGAAGTGATGGCGGCCGGTGCGAAGGTGATCCATGTCGACGTCATGGACGGGCACTTCGTGCCACCGATCACGATGGGGCCCATGGTCGTGGACGCATTGAGTCAGGCGGTGCACGACGCCGGCGGCGCGCTCGACGTCCACCTGATGATCGAGCGCCCCGAGCGCCAGGTAGCCGACTTCGCCAAGGCGGGCGCCGACTCGATCACGATTCACGTAGAGGCGACGCCGCACGTCCACTACGCCCTGGGGGCTATCCGCGACGCAGGCTGCCGCGCCGGTCTCGCCATCTGCCCGGGAACTCCGGTGGAGGCCGTCAGCGGGGTGGCCGCTGAGCTTGACCTGGTGCTGTGCATGACGGTCAATCCCGGCTGGGGTGGCCAGCCCTTCATCGCCGGCTCGCCGGCCAGGATCCAGCGTCTCCGCGCGCTCGTCGAGCCGTCGGACCGCTCCGACCCAGAGGCAGAACCGCAGTGTGGTTCGGCGGTGGTCGAAGTGGACGGGGGAGTCGACGTGCGAACCGTTCGGCGCTGCGCGGAAGCCGGAGCCACGCTGTTCGTGGCAGGTTCGGCCGTCTTCGGCGCTTCTGACCCGGCCGAGGCATACGTGGAGCTGGCCAGGGTTGCGGGAGTGCGGGCAGCCGTATAGGGAACCGTGTGACCGCCGTTCACAATGGATTGAGAAATGTCGCCCACCGTGCTCATCGTCGACGACCACCCGTCCTTCCGGGCCACCGCCCGCGTCCTCCTCGAAGCTGAGGGATTCGACGTGATCGGCGAGGCTGCGGACGGCGCGAGCGCGCTCGCCGAGGTCGGCCGGCTGCATCCCGAGGTGGTCCTGCTGGACGTCCAGCTCCCTGACACGGACGGCTTCCGGGTCGCTGAGCACCTGATGGCGTTGAACGGTTCGAGTCCCGCGGTGGTGCTCGTCTCAAGCCGTGACTTCGCCGACTATGGACCGCTTGTCGCGCAGTCGGGGGCCAGGGGTTTCGTTCCGAAGGCCGAGCTGTCGGGGGCTCGAGTCTCGGAGCTCCTTTGAGCGAGCTGCGTCGTGGCCTGTGGGGCCTCGGCCTCGCGGGGGTGGTGGCCGGCATCGCCGCTGCCGCGCTCATCCTGACCAGTGAGCACGTCTCAGACCAGGGAGTGGAGGCCACCCTCGTGGTGCTGATCGAATGGGCCTTCATCGGCACCGGGCTCTTCGCGTGGTGGCGCCGAGCGTCAAGCCGCTTCGGCGCCCTGATGGTGGCCGTCGGCTTCGCCTGGGTCGCGGGTGCGCTCATGGCGGCGGACACCCCGGTGATCTTCACCGCCGGGGTGCTGATCTCGAACCTGTACTTCGTCCTGTGCGCCCACCTGCTGCTCGCGTATCCCAGCGGGCAGCTGCAGACGCGCCTACAGCGCCGCCTTGCCATAACGGGTTATGTCCTCGCGACGGTCGGCTCGCTGCCCATCGTGTTGTTCGGAGATCTCGGCGACAAGGGCTGCGCATGTCCCGAGTCGGTCCTGCAGATCAGCCGCGATCCCGATCTGTTCCGGGTGCTCAACGGCGTCATCGACGTTCTGGGCGTCGGGCTGGTGCTGGCGGTCGCGTGGCAGCTCGTGGCCCGCTGGCGGGTGGCCACGACGCCACAGCGGCGGGCCATGGCACCCGTTCTGTGGTCCGGAGTGGCGTTGCTCGTCGTGCTCGGCGCGCTGCTCGGGGCCGATGGGCTGCGCCTGGAGGGCATTTCGCAGGCGCTCAACCTGTTGGGTCTCATCGCCTTCGCGTCCATCCCGTTCGCCTTCCTGCTCGGGCTGCTGCGGTCCCAGGTCAAGCGGGCCGGCGCGGTGTCGGAGCTCCTGGTCGCCCTGCGGGAGGAGAGCGCCGCTGGCGATCTGCGCGACCTGCTGGCGGGCGCCCTGGGGGACTCGTCGCTCGAGCTGGCCTACCGCCTCGAGGACCCGCTGCGCCACGTCAACGGCGACGGCCATCCGCTCGCGCTGCCGGAGCCGTCGGATCCCCTTCGCGCCGCCACGGACGTCGAGCTCGAGGGCGCGTGTGTCGGCGCGATCATCCACGACCGGACGCTCTGCGATGAGCCCGCGCTTCTCGGCTCGGTCGCGGCAGCCGCTGGGCTGGCGATGCAGAACGGGCGCCTGCAGGCTGAGCTTCGCGTCCGCGTGGAGGAGCTGCGCGCCAGCCGGGCGCGCCTGGTCGAAGCGGGCGTGGCCGAGCGCCGCCGCCTGGAACGCGACCTGCACGACGGCGCCCAGCAGCGCCTCGTGGCCCTCTCCCTGACGCTTCGCCTCGCGCAGAACAGCCTGCGCGCCCAACCCGAGGGCGCCGAGGCCCTGCTGTCCGGTGCTCAGCAGGAGCTCGCGCTGGCACTCTCCGAGCTCCGCGAGCTCGCCCGCGGGATTCCATCCCGCCGTGCTCTCCGCTCGTGGTCTGGCGGCCGCACTCGAGGCCCTGGCCGCTCGGTCGCCCGTTCCGGTCGAGCTCGAGCCGATGCCGCCCGGCCGCCTGCCCGAACCCGTGGAGGCCGCTGCGTACTTCATGGTCTCCGAAGCGCTCACCAACATGGCGAAGCACGCTCATGCCAGTCGGGTGACCATCCGGGTCGAGCAGGAGGGCGGTCACGCCGTCGTCGAGGTCGCCGATGACGGCATGGGCGGAGCCGACCCCGATCGTGGCTCCGGCCTCGCCGGGCTGACGGATCGGATCGGCGCACTCGACGGCCGGCTGGAGGTGCATTCGCCTCCGGGGCGCGGCACACGGCTGCGCGCAGAGATACCGTGCGATGTCGTGCTGCCCCCGAGTCCGGTCCACACCCAGTGAGCACATCGCGCCCGAGCCCTCCGCTGAGGATCGCCATCGCCGACGACTCCGTGCTTCTGCGAGAAGGTCTGTCGCGTCTGCTCGAGGAGTCGGGTTTCGACGTCGTGGCCCGGTCGGGTGACGGGGAGGACCTGCTCCGCAAGGTCGGCGCCCACCATCCCGACGTGGCGGTCATCGACGTCCGAATGCCCCCGACCCACACGGACGAAGGTCTCCAGGCGGCGCGGCGGATCCGGCTCGAGCATCCGGGGACGGCGGTGCTGGTGCTCTCGCAGTACGTGGAAGAGGGCTATGCGTTGGACCTGCTGGCCGAGAGCACCGAGCGCACGGGCTACCTGCTCAAGGATCGGGTGGCCGACGTCGACGCACTCGTCGATGCCGTGCGTCGCGTCGCATCGGGCGGCTCGGCGCTCGACCCCGAGGTCGTCGCCCTGTTGCTCGGCCGGCGCCGCCGCGAGGACCCGCTCGCCGTGCTGACTCCGAGGGAGTCGGAGGTGCTCGGGCAGATGGCCGAGGGCCGCTCGAACGTCGCGATCGCCGAAGTGCTCGTTGTCACCGAGCGGGCGGTGGAGAAGCATGTGACGTCGATCTTCTCCAAGCTGGACCTACCGCCGGCGGCTGAGGACCATCGCCGGGTGCTCGCGGTGCTCGCGTACCTGCGCTCGGCGAGCTGACGCGCCGGCTCCATGACCGGCTGTCGCGGGCGAGGTAGGGTGGCTCATCCGATCGATCCCGCCTTGCACTCGACTTCGTGGGTGGAGTTCGCGTGGTGAGCACTCGCTCGGCTCGTCGCGGCTGATCGGCGCGGTCGTAGCGTTCTTGCTGGGCGGCCTGGCCGTGCCGGCGGCCGGCCAGGCAGTGGCGCTGACCTGCCCCGTGGCAAGCCCATACGCTCTGGCGGTGACGCAGTCGCAGCCGTTGCGGTTCGGTATCTACCCAGGCGGTTCGGCCGGCTCGGTCAACCCCAAGGCGCCTGCGCGTCCTGAGGATCCTGTGAGGCGGTTGGGGGCGTTGCGGGTGTTGGCGGGTTCAGGTCCGTTTGTGGTGCGGTTGTACAGCGGGTGGACGGGTGTGGCGGGGGCTGATGAGGTCGGGGGTT
>JACCYI010000382.1 GCA_013696535.1 Solirubrobacterales bacterium | reverse complement strand
GCGGGCGCCGGCCTGGTCTTCGGATACGAGGAGGCGCTCGGCTACTCGGTCGGGCCGGACGTGGTGCGCGACAAGGACGGCATATCGGCGGCGCTGCTCGTCGCCGAGCTCGCGGCCGGTCTGCGCGCTCGGGGCGCCACGCTGCTCGATCGCCTGGACGAGCTGGCCCGCGAGCACGGCCTGCACGCGACGGACCAGTACTCGGCGAGAGTCGAGGACGCGGATCTGATCACCGCCGCGATGGCGCGCCTGCGCGCCGAGCCACCGTCCCAGCTCGCCGGCCGCGCGGTGACGCGGGTGCGCGACCTGCTCGAGGACTCCGGTCGGCTGCCCTCGGCGGACGTTCTGGTCTTCGAGCTCGACGGCGGGCGCGTGGTCGTGCGGCCCAGTGGCACCGAGCCCAAGCTCAAGGCCTACCTGGAGACCGTGGTACCCGAGGTGGGCGACCCATCGGACGCCCGAGATCTGGCCAAGCGCCGGCTGGCCCACCTGAAGGAGGGGGTGGCCTCGGTCCTCGCCCTCTGAGGCTTGGGGAAACCGGATGTCGTGCCGATAGCAGTCGGTATGAAAAGCACCGGCGCGCCAGCTCTGAGCGCAGATCTCCAGGCGCCGTTCCGAGTCGCGGTCATCATCGTCGGCTGGCTTGTGATCGCCGTCGCGGGCCTGGTCCTCATCGGCGGCTTGGTGTTCGACCAGTCGCTGCTGAGATCGGTGATTCCCGGCGCGGTCGGCATGAAGGCGAACACGGCCATCGGGTTGCTGAGCCTTGGGAGCTCACTGCTGTGGCTCGTGGACGCCGGGGCGTCCTCCCACCGGCGCGCCGTCGGCGTGTGCCTCGCGGTGTTCCCCGGCCTCCTCGGAGCGCTCGTGCTCGGCGAGCACGTCTTCGGAGTGAACGTCGGGATCGACGAGCTGCTGTTCATCGACCGCGAGGGGCGCGCGAACGGCGTCCCGGATCCTGGTCGTCTCGCGCCCACCACCGGCGTGTGCTTCCTGCTCACGTCGTTCGCGCTGCTGCTGTTGAACTCACCTCCCCGCCGGGGCTGGCGACCGGCCGAAGTGGCCGCCATACCGGTGGCGCTCGTCGCCGGCATGGCCATCCTCGGCTACGCGTACTCGCTTCCGATCTTCTACGGACCCGCCTCTGCCGCGAAGATGGCCGTCAACACGGCTGGCTGTTTCATCGCCCTCGCGCTGGCCATCGTCCTCGCCCGGCCCCGCGGGCAACTGCTCCGTCTCGCGACCACGACGGATCCGGGCGGGGTCATGATGCGACGCCTCGGACCCTTCGTCCTGAGCGTCCCGCTCCTGCTCGGGTGGCTGCACCTGCGGACCGTCGAGTGGGGTGTCTTCGCACCCGGAGCGGCCGCATGGTGGCTCAGCGCCACCACCATGCTCGGCCTCGTGTCGATCGTCGCCTGGTGCGCCAGCGTCCTCAGTCGCGCCGACGCCGGACGCCGGTTGCTCGAGCAGGAGATGGAGGAAGCGCGCGACCGGGCGGTCGAGGGGTCGCGGGTCAAGTCGGACTTCGTGGCGAACATGAGCCACGAGATCCGCACCCCCCTCAACGGGGTCATCGGGATGACCGAGCTCCTGCTCGGGACGCCGCTCGACGAGGAGCAGCGCCAGTACGGCCGGGCGATCCGAAGCTCCGGTGACGCGCTGATGGCCGTCATCGGCGACATCCTCGACTTCTCGAAGATCGAGGCCGGCAAGCTGGAGATCGACAGAGCGGACTTCGCGCTCGGGGAGCTCGTGGAATCGACGTGCGAGCTCGTCGCGCACCCGGCCCAGAAGAAGGGCTTGAAGGTGACGATCGCTCTCGACGACGCACTGCCCGCGGCGGTGACGGGCGACGCCGTGCGCGTGCGGCAGGTGCTGCTCAACCTCTTGAGCAACGCGGTGAAGTTCACGGACCGCGGTGTGGTGTCGGTCTCCGTCGGCTCGCGTGCGCAGGCCACCGGTGAGGTCCAGGTGCGCTTCGAGGTCCGCGACACCGGGATCGGGGTCGGCCCGGCCGCGCTCCAGACGCTGTTCGAGTCCTTCACGCAGGCCGACAGCTCGACCACCCGCAGATACGGGGGGACGGGTCTCGGACTGGCGATCTCCAAGCAGCTCGTCGAGCTCATGGGCGGCGAGATAGGGGCGCAGAGCACGGTCGGCCAGGGCAGTCGCTTCTGGTTCGCATTGCCCTTCGCTCCCGCCGCTGTGCCCGAGCCGGCGCCACCCGCCGCCGACGCCGCTTCGGCCGAGCCCACGGGCGACGACGCCCCGGTCGCCACCACCTTCAGGCTGCTGGTCGCCGAGGACAACGAGATCAATCAGCTTGTGGTGAGCCGCATGCTGGAGAAGCTCGGCTACGAGGTGCAGATCGCCGGCGACGGCCGCGAGGCTCTCGCCCTCCACGCGTCCGGACGCTATGCAGCGATCCTCATGGACTGCCAGATGCCCGAGCTCGACGGGTACGCCGCGACCCAGGAGATCCGGGCGAGAGAGGCGGGCGGACGTCGGACGCCGATCATCGCGATGACGGCGCACACCATGCAAGGCGACCGTGACAAGTGCATCGCCGCCGGCATGGACGACTACCTCGGCAAGCCCCTTCGCTCCGACTCCCTCAGGGTCACCGTCGCCCGTGCCGTCGCGTCCTCGCCTGCTCACGGTGAGCCGCCGACGCAAAGGGATCCGTCGCCGCGTCGCGTGGCGCCGCCCACGGCGAAGTGAACCGCTTCTCGTTCAAGTCGGCCCCGCGCGCGCCGATCCACATTGCGAAGGATCGATGACCCGCCTCCGTCCACTCACCTCCCCCGTCGTGCGCCGGGTCGGCCGCAGGTTGTCCTCCGTGGCACCCGGGCGGTGGCTCGGTCTGGCCTCCCTGCTGACCCTGGCCCTGTTCGCGGCGCTCGTGTGGATCACGGAACGCCAGGCCGAGGACGCGGTCCGGGAGAAGGCGCGCAACGTCGCCGTCGTCTCAGCCCGCGAAGCGGCTCAGGCGGTCGGCGCGGAGCTCGCGAGCCTGCGCGAGCTCGTCGACGCCTACGCGAAACGCCCGCTGCTGGTCAGCGCGGTGGCGCGCGACGACGTCAGATCGCTGCGAGCCGGCGACCACCTGCGGCAGCTCGAGATGGCGCGGCCCGAGATCAGCGTGGCCTTCGCCGTCAGCCCTGGCGGCCGCCTGGTGGACATCGTTCCGCCGACTCCCAGCATCGTCGGCAAGAACTTCGCCTTCCGGGATTGGTACCGCGGCGTCACTCGCACGGGACGGCCCTACGTCTCAGAGGCGTACATCACGGCAGCGAGCAACGGAGCCACCGTGGTGGCCGCCGCGGCGGCCGTCCGGCGTGCGGGTCGGCCTGTCGGCTACCTCGTTGCCGCCTATGACGTGCGCGCCTTCCAACGCTTCGCGAGCCGCAAAGCCGGAGCCGAGGGCGTGCGCCTGAGCGTGACCGACCAGCGGGGCGTGGTGATCGCCGGCGCGAAGGCCGGATCCGGAGG
>JACCYI010000380.1 GCA_013696535.1 Solirubrobacterales bacterium | reverse complement strand
CCCGTCGGCACCCTTCTCGATCGCCTTCCGCGCGAACCGGTCGCTGATCACGTCGTGCAGCACGGCGCCGCCATACGAGTGCACGGCCTCGTTCACCTCCGGCCGCGCGCCGAGCGACGTGATCACCAGCGGCACCCGGTGGCGGACGCAGACCTCCAGGTCCTCCTCTAGCCGTGTGTTGCTGCGATGGACGATCTGGTTCACCGCGAATGGCGCCGACAGCCGATCCGGATGGCGCGCGTCGTGCGCCGCGAGCGCGTCCTGGATGCGCTGTATCCAGTCGGCCAGCATCCCGGACGGCCGCGCATTGAGCGCCGGGAACGAGCCGACGACGCCCGCCGTGCACTGCGCGATCACGAGGTCGGGGTTCGAGATGATGAACAGCGGCGACCCGATCACCGGGACCGACAGGCGCCCGGCCAAGGTGCGGGCGAGGGAAGGGGAGAGCGGCATGGAGGCGTTCCTCGGCGTTGCGCGATCCTGACACCCGGGGACGGGGCGCGGTCAAGCGGAGCCGCTGCTCCATGGATTGATGATCCGCACACCCATGGGGGCGAAATGCGAAACATCTCGACTGACGACGGTCATGCCATGCACCAGTGCAGTGGCTGCGATAACCGAGTCCCGCTTCGGCCTTGGATTGGGCACATGCAGGCGGGCGCACCACAATGCCACAGTCGTGTCCATTGGCAGAATACGGCCGGCGTACGTCGCGAGGACCCGCCCATTCAGCCACTCGCGCAGCGCCGCCCCTTGAACCGCGTCCCGCCGGTCGATGAGCTCAACGCCCAGCGCCAGCTCGAAGACGGTCACGGCGGAGAGGAACAAGGTGGACTGCAATTTTGCGTCGATCCAGGCCACGACCCTGGGATCGGCCCTGCGAGGGTTCCGCAGCTCGGAAACGACGTTCGTGTCGAGCACGAACACTACGAGAAATCAGGCACTATGAAAGATCGGGAATGCGCAGCACCAGTTCCATTTTCGGCGGATCGAACTCGATATCCTCGCCGCCCGGCATCGCCAGCAGTTCCGACATCTTCGGTCCAGTCCGGAGCAGTCCCTGATAGTCTTCGAACGACAGCAGCACGTGCGCGGGCCGTCCGCGATCGGTGATGAAAACTGGTCCCGTCCGGGACGCGGTCTTCGCCTTACTAATATTGTGGTTGAATTCCCGGCTGGAGATCGTGGTCAAGGTGAAAGCGTCCTCGCAACAGTCTTGTAGTAACGTTGCTACAAATCACGCTCGCGCGCAACTCTCGCAAGACCGTTGACGCGCCCCGCCCCGGCACGGACACTGTCCGGCACAACCAATCGCGCCCGCAACGAGGCGCTGCCGGAGGGAACCCCATGCTGAACCGCATCGCGGCCGCGATCATCGCCACAGTCGCGCTCACTGCGCCCGCCCGCGCGCAGGAGACCGTGCGGATCGCCTACATCGACCCACTCAGCGGCTCGCTGGCTGCGACGGGCCAGTTGGGCGAGCAGCACTTCCGCTTCGCCATCGACCGCGTGAACGCGAGCGGCGCGGCCGGGCCCGGGCGCAAGCTAGAGCTGGTGGCGCTCGACAACGAGGTGAGCCCCGAGAAGTCGCTGACCCTGTTGCGCAAGGCGGTCGACGACGGCATCCGCTACGTGACCCAGGGCAACGGCTCCTCGGTCGCCTTCGCCCTTTCGGACGCCATCGCCAAGAACAACCGCCGCGCGCCCAACCAGTCCGTGATGTTCCTGAACTACGCCGCCGTCGACCCGGGCCTCACCAACGAGAAGTGCAACTGGTGGCATTTCCGCTTCGACGCGGACGTGGACATGAAGATGCGGGCGCTCAGCGAGTACCTGGTCAGCCAGGCGCAGGTGAAGAAGGTGTATATCTTCAACCCCGACTACTCGTTCGGCCAGTCGGTGGAGAAGGCCGCGCAGTCCATGCTGGCCAACCGCCGCCCGGACCTGCAGGTGGTCGGCGTGGAGCGGGTGCCGCTCGGCAAGGTGAAGGACTTCACCCCATACATCCAGAAGATGCAGGCGGCCGGCGCCGACGCGGTGGTGACGGGCAACTGGGGCGCCGACCTGTCCTTGCTGTCCAAGGCCGCGCAGGACACCGGGTTCAAGGGTACCTTCTTCACCTACTACCTGGGATCGAGCGACGTGATTGCCGGCGTCGGCACCGGCG
>JACCYI010000305.1 GCA_013696535.1 Solirubrobacterales bacterium | reverse complement strand
TCCCACGCGTCCTCGAGCTCGCGCTTCTTGTTGGTCAAGCGCCGCTCCTTGTCGCGGAGGTTCGCCGCCTTCTCGAACTCCTGCGCCTCGATCGCGGATTCCTTGTCGCGGCGAGTGGTCTCGATCTCCTCCTCGAGCTCCTTGTAGACGGGTGGCGAGGACATCGACTTGATGCGCATACGCGATGCGGCCTCGTCGATCAGGTCGATCGCCTTATCCGGGAGGAAGCGGTCCGAGATGTAGCGATCGGCGAGCTCGGCGGCCGCCTCGAGTGACTCGTCGGTGATCTTGATCTTGTGGTGCTGCTCGTAGCGGTCGCGCAGGCCCTTGAGGATCTGCACGGTCTCCTCGATCGACGGCTGGTCGACGACGATCTTCTGGAAGCGCCGCTCCAGAGCGGAATCGCGCTCGAGGTACTTGCGGTACTCATCGAGCGTCGTGGCGCCCACGGTCTGCAGCTCGCCGCGGGCAAGAGCGGGTTTGAGGATCGAGGCAGCGTCGATGGCGCCTTCCGCCGCTCCCGCGCCGACGAGATTGTGGAGCTCGTCGATGAACAGGATGATGTCGCCACGCTGGGTGATCTCCTTCATCACCTTCTTGAGGCGCTCCTCTAACTCACCCCGGTACTTCGAGCCCGCGACCAGGGCCGCCAGGTCGAGCGTGTAGATCTGCTTGCCCTTGAGCAACTCGGGGACGTCGGAGTTCGTGATGCGCTGCGCCAGCCCTTCGACCACCGCCGTCTTTCCGACGCCCGGCTCGCCGACGAGCACCGGGTTGTTCTTCGTGCGGCGCGAGAGGATCTGCATGATCCGCTCGATCTCGGTCTCCCGGCCCACGACGGGGTCAAGCTTGCCGTCGGAGGCCAGCTTGGTCAGGTTGCGCCCGAACTGGTCGAGCAGCTTGGAGGACTTCTTGCCCTCACCGCCCTGGGCCGCAGACCCGCCCGCAGCGGCGCCCGAGCCCTGGCCCGAGCCCTGACCGCGACGACCACCGGGGCCCGACAGCATCCGGATGACCTCGTTGCGGATCTTCTCGGAATCCGCGTCGAAGTCGAGCAGGATGCGAGCCGCGACGCCCTCGTTCTCGCGCACCAGCCCGAGGAGGATGTGCTCCGTGCCGATGTAGTTGTGACCAAGCGACAGCGCCTCGCGCAGCGCCAGCTCGAGCACCTTCTTGGCTCGCGGCGTGAAGGGGATCTGGCCCGAGGTCACTTCTTCGCCTGAGCCGACGATCCGGACGACCTGGGCGCGTACACGCTCGACCGTGATGTCCAGGGACTCGAGGACCCGCGCGGCGAGACCTTCCTCCTCACGAAGAAGGCCGAGGAGGATGTGCTCCGTGCCGATGTAGTTGTGCTTCAGCGTCCGCGCCTCCTCCTGGGCGAGGACGACCACCTGTCGCGCTCTTTCTGTGAATCGCTCGAACATGTGGGGAGGAGATCCTTCCTGCTAAGTCAGGCCCTAGCGCTCTGTCCTATGGGTGGTCCGGGTCGGTCGGTGGAGGACGGTCCAGTCTGCACGTCGAGGGTACGGGAAGATGACCCGGGCCTCTCCATCGTATTCGGCTCGCGAGCCGAGATGGATGAGTGTCCGGGTCCGATCAACGAGCATGGGTCAGTCTACCAACGGGGTCGACGGCCCCGGTGCCCCATCAGAGCCTCCTCAGCGCATCGCCGGGAAGAGCACGACCTCACGGATCGAGCGCCTCCCGGTGAGCAGCATGACGAGACGGTCGATCCCGATTCCGATACCGCCGGTCGGCGGCATCCCGTGTTCGAGCGCGGTGAGGAACGCCTCGTCGAAGGGCTGGGTCTCCTCGTCGCCGGCCGCGGCGGCCACACGCTGCTCCTCGAAGCGGCGGCGCTGCTCGTCGGGGTCGTTGAGCTCTGAGAATGCGTTGGCGAACTCCATGCCCGAGCAGAAGACCTCCCAGCGCTCGGTGAGCCCCGGCTCGGAGCGATGGGCCTTGGCGAAGGGAGAGAGCTCCACGGGATAGTCCATGAGGAACGTCGGCTGCACGAGCTCGGGCTCCACGTACTTGGAGAGCAGGAAGTCGACGAGCTGGCCCCAGGTCTCCTCTTCGGGAACCTCCATCCCCGCCTCACGCATTGCGGCCTGCAGGCGGCCGACGTCGCGATGGACGAGCACGTCGAGGCCGGTGCGGTCACGGATCGCGCCGGCCAGGGTCTCGCGCCGCCAGGGCGGCTTGAAGTCGATGTCCCCTTCATAATCCGCCACCTCGGCCACATGGGCGACGAGTTCCTCACACTCCCGGGCGATGACGTCATAATCGGCATAGGCCTCGTACCACTCGAGCATCGTGAACTCGGGGGAGTGCTTGAAGGAGGCGCCCTCGTTGCGGAAATCCTTGCCGAGCTCATAGACCCGCTCGAGCCCGCCGACCAGCAGTCGTTTGAGGTAGAGCTCGGTTGCGATCCGGAGGTACACCGTCTGGTCGAGCCAGTTGTGGTGGGTGACGAACGGGCGGGCCAAGGCGCCCCCGTACATTGGCTGCAGGATCGGAGTCTCGACTTCCACGAAGCCTCGGTCGTCGAGCCACCGGCGCACCGCGCCGATGACCCTGGCGCGCAGGAGAAAGGCCTCGCGCGTGTCCTCGTTGGCCATCAGGTCAAGCTCGCGCTGGCGCAAGCGCGTCTCGACGTCGGTGAGGCCGTGATGCTTCTCGGGCGGCGGTCGCAGCGATTTGGCGAGCACCGCGTAGTCGTCGACCCGAACCGAGAGCTCGCCGCGACGCGAGCGGAACACCAACCCGTCGGCCCCCAGCAGATCCCCCAGATCCAGCGACAAGAGGCGCTCGAAGGCCTGCTCGCCCAGGACGTCGCGTTGGGCGTGCAGCTGGATCCGCCCTGAGCGGTCCACGAGATCGAGAAAGGCGGCCTTGCCCTGACCGCGGCGGGCCGCCAGGCGGCCTGCGACCCGGGTGCGCATCGCCGAGTCCTCGCCGGCGGGCAGAGCCTCGTGCGGGGCCTTTACGAGCTCGATCGCGACCACGCCCGGGTAAGCGTGCGGAAAGGGATCGACGCCGTCGGCGCGGAGGGCGTTGAGCTTGCGCCGGCGCGACGCCAGCAGGTCCGAACCGGTTTCCTCCTCGGGCGTCGCCACCGGCCCTCGCGGGTGCTAACCGACGTCGATCTTGACGATCGTGAGCTTGCGCACGTTGCCGTTGGGGAGGGAGACCGAAACCGTGTCGTCGTGCTTGTGACCCAGCAGCGCCTTGCCGACGGGTGACTCGTTGGACAGCTTGTTCTCGCTCGGATCGGCCTCGGTCGAGCCCACGATGTTGTAGGTCTGCGAGCTGCCGCGCTTCTCGTCGGAGACCGTCACGACCGAACCGACCCGCACGACTTCGGAGTTCAGCTCTGACTGGTCGATCACCGAAGCGGAGCGCAGCTTGTCCTCGAGCGTGGCGATGCGCGACTCGAGCATGGCCTGTTCGTTCTTGGCGTCGTCGTACTCCGAGTTCTCCGTGATGTCGCCGAACTCGCGCGCCTCCTTGATGCGCTGGGCGACTTCACGGCGTTTCTCGGTCGACAGGTGCTCGATCTCGCGCTTGAGCTTCTCGAGGCCTTCAGGGGTGAGGATGACGTCCTTCTGCATGTCTTGAGGCGTCCTTCTCGATGCGGTTGTGCGACGAAAAACTCCCGCACGGAGGCCGGAGCGGTCGCTGAGGGTAGCAGCGCGGCTTCAGGCCGCTTGCAGCACCCGCAACCCGGTCAGGATCGCCCGCTGTTCAGCGAGGGTCGCAGCCCGTTGAAGTGCGTCCTGCGTCCCGCGGGGCACGCCGAGACGTTCGGCGTACCACGGATGGAACTTGCGTAGGTAGCGCGCCGCTCGATCCGCCCCGAGATGCTCGGCCGCCCTATCCATGACCCACTCCCACTCGACCAGGATCTCCTCGTGCGTCGGCTCGCCGTCGGACGTCCCGAGCACCTGGGCGAACAGCCACGGATTGCCGAGGGCGCCGCGAGCCAGCATGACTGCGGCCGCGCCTGTGTAGTGGAACACCCATCGAACGTGGTCGGCGTCGTGCAGACCGCCCGACACGATCACCGGGACCGAGAGCTCGGCCACGAGCTCCGCGGCGAGGTCGTAGTCGGGCGTTCCCTGGTGCCGCACCGCGGCGGAACGCGGATGGAAGGTGAGCCCCGCCACTCCGGCTTCCTCCACCAGACGCCGCGCGAGATCGACGCCCTCGCGCTGCCCCGGACGCCGGCTGGCCCTCAGCTTAACCGTCACGGGCAGGCCGGATCCCTCCGCTGCGGCCCGGGCCACCCTGACGGCGGTGTCCGGATCGGACAGCAACGCCGCGCCGGCGCCCGTCTTGACGACCTTGGGCACCGGGCAGCCCATGTTCAGGTCGATCACGTCCGCGCCGGCGGCCGCGGACGCAGCGGCGGCGCTGCGCATGATGTCCGGATCATGGCCGAAGAGCTGGATGGCCACCGGTCCCTGTCCCGCTCGCTTCTCGTCCGGGTGAACCACGAGGAGCTCCGTGAGCGTCTTGTGGTTGCCGTAGTGGATCGCGAAGCTCGACACCATCTCCGAGAACGCGAGTCCAGCGCCATAACGCTTGGCCTGCAGACGCACGAACCAGTTCCCGATCCCGGCGAGCGGGGCGAGCACGACCCGATTGGGAACCGTGAGGGGTCCGAGCTGCCAGGGGTCGGTCAGGTGGCGCACGGTGTCAAGGCTACGAGCCTTCTCGAACCTCGACCCTGCCGGTGAAGCAGACGCGCCGGAGGTTGTGCCCCTCGCACCGTCCTGCACCACTTTCTCGATCCCGGCCGGGTTGACCTATCACGAGCCCTGGCTGCGCTCCCAGATCAGTCGCAGCCCCGTCAGCGTCAACAGATCGTCGAGGTCGTCGATCGTCTCGCAGTAGGGCACGATGGAGGCGGCGAGGCCACCCGTGGCGATCGCCTCCGTCTCCTCTCCCATCTCGTCGCGCAGGCGGCCGATCATGCCGTCTACCATCGCCGCGTAGCCGTAGACCACGCCGGAGCGGATGGCATCGATGGTGGTCTTGCCGACCAGGGCGCGCGGCCGGCCGAGATCGATCTTCGGCAGTGCGGCGGCGCGCTCGGACAGGGCTTCAAGCGAGATCTCGACTCCTGGGAAGATGATCCCGCCCTCGTACTCCCCGTTCTCGGAGACCACGTCGAAGGTGACCGCCGTTCCGAAATCGACCACCACGCACGCACTTCCCACGCGCTCATAGCCGGCGACCGCGTTCACGAGACGGTCAGGGCCGATCTCGCGCGGGTTGTCGTAGCGCAGCGGCATCCCCGTCCGCACTCCCGGTCCCACCACCGGCATCTCGTGGCCCAGGTAGCGTGAGGCCATCTGAGTCCACTCGGGCCGCAGCTCGGGAACCGTCGAGGAGACGATCGAGGCGTCGATGTCCTCGAAGGAGAGCTCGCGAAGGCTCAGTAGGCTGCGAAGTGCCGCACCGAGCTCGTCGGCCGTGGATTCGCGCACCGTCGCGAAGCGCCAGTGCTGGGTGAGCTCTGGACCCTCGAAGGTCCCGATGTGCGTCTGGGTGTTGCCTGCGTCGACGACGAGCAGCATCAGGCGGGAAGTATGCTCGCTCGCGATGACCATGACCCTCTACGTCGTGCCGGGATCGCACCCTTGTGCGGCGGTGGAACGGGCTCTGAGGGTGAAGGCCCTGCCGTATGAGCGGGTCGACCTCCTTCCCGTCGCCCACAACTTCGTGCAACGCCGGCGATTCGGCGCGGGCACGGTGCCGGGCATCGTGTTCGACAGTGGTGAGAAGCTGACCGGCTCGGCGGCGATCCTCCGGCGACTCGATGAGCTGGTTCCAGAACCGCCGCTACTGCCCGGCGATCGGCTGATGCGCGCCGAGGTGGTGCAGGCGGCACGCTGGGGCGAAGAAGTTCTCCAGCCCGTCGCCCGCCGACTCGTCTGGGCGGCTCTCAAGCGTGACTCGGGCGCGATGATGTCCTACACCGAAGGCGCCCGCCTGCCCGTCCCGCGCCGGCTGGCGGCGCTCGCAGCCGGCGGTGTGGCCGCCGCGGAGGTCCGCATCCATGGCGCGTCAGATCCCGACATTCGCGCCGACCTGGTCAACCTTCCGCATCATCTTGCGCGGATCGACGCCTGGATCGACAACTCGGTGCTGGCCGGGAGTGCCGTCAACGCGGCCGACCTCCAGATCGGCGCCGGAGTGCGCTTGCTGCTCACCTTGGGTGATGTCGAGCCGCTCATCGCCGGGCGACCGGCCGGCGCTCTCGCGCGAAGGCACTTCCCGGAGTATCCCGGTCACGTGCCGAAGGGCACGCTCCCGGCGAGCTGGTTCCGGGAGGCCTCGACCAGCGTGGGCGCGCGGCTCGTGCCTGACGTGACCCTCTAGGAGCTTGTTGAAGTTTCGTCCGGGGCGACCGGGAGCCTGTGGAGATGGCTCTTACGGCGTTCGCGGTCCGGTCGGGTGAGGAGACCCGGCAGGTGCAGATGGTCTGCTTGGACGATCTCGT
>JACCYI010000303.1 GCA_013696535.1 Solirubrobacterales bacterium | reverse complement strand
GCATGATCGCGTTGCAGAGCGTGGTCTTGCCCATGCCGTTGCGACCGATGAGCGAGACGGGCTCGTGGCTCATCTCGAAGTTGACGCCCTGCAACACGTGCGCGCGCCCGTAGAAGACGTCGAGGTCCTTGACGACCAGCATCGGCTTGTCGCTCGCGACCGGCGCGGTCGCGGAGCGCGCACCCGGCTCGTGGACGATCCGTGCGCGATCCAGCGACTCGCTCACGACGTCGGCTCGATCTCGTCCTTGCCCACGCGCCCACCCAGGTACAGCTCGTGGACGAGCGCGTTCGAGCGGATCTCGTCGGGCGTGCCTTCCACGATCTTGCGGCCGTCGTGCATCATGGTCACGCTGTCGGCGACACGCAGGGCGACGTCCATGTCGTGCTCGATGAGGATGAGCGTGATGCCCTTGTCGAGCTCGAGGAGCAGATCGGTCAGCGCCACGCGCTCGCCTCGGGAGAGCCCGGAGGCAGGCTCGTCGAGAAGCATCAGCTTGGGGTCGACGGCCCGCGCCATCCCGACCTCGAGCTGACGCTGCTCGCCGTGGGAGATCGACCCTACGAGTTCGGGCAGCTTGGACTCGAGGCCCACAGCGGCGGCCAACTCGCGGGCGCGCTCGCGCATCTCTGAGTCAACCGCCTTGCGCCGCATGCGCAGATGCCCTTTCCGGGTGCCGAGAACCGCCAGATAGAGGTTGTCCTCGACGCTCATGCCGAGGAAGAGCCGCGACTTCTGGTAGGTGCGGCCCATGCCGAGTTGGGCCCGGCCCGCCGCCGGCAGCGCGCCGACGTCGTCACCGAGGAAGGCGATGGTACCCGAGGAGGCCGGCATATCCCCCGAGATGACGTTGAAGAGGGTGGTCTTACCGGCCCCGTTGGGGCCGAGGATCGCACGGCGCTCGCCGTGAGCGACGTCGAGGTCGACGTCGCTCACGGCATCGAGGCCGCCGAACCGCCGGCCGACCCCCCGTAGACGGAGGATCGGCTCAGCGTTGTCGGTTGCTGCCACTGCCATCGGTCGCTAGCCGCCGACGACCTTGACGCCCTGCGACTTGCCCAGCCACGGCAGCTTGCCGCCCGGCTTGCACTCCGGGGCCTTGCGCCCAGGTGCAGGGGTGTCGGCGCTGAACGTGCCGCCGAAGGTCTGGTCGACCGCCGGGATCTTCGCGATCGTCTTGACCGCCAGTTTGTTGTCCTTCAGGAACAGCTGCTGGTAGAAGACGTCGAGCACACCCTGGCGGTTCTCGTCGAGCTTGACCTCGCCGTAGGGGGCGGGCAGCGTGGTCGTTGCGATCGCCTCCTGCAGCTTCGTCTGGTCGGAGATGTCGCCCTTGACGGCTTCCAGGCCCTTGATCAGGCCCCAGGTGTTGAGGTAGTAGCCGTAGGTGAACGTGCTTGCCGCCTGGGCGGCAGCGTCACCACCGGGCGGGAACTTCTTGAACCACTTGCCGATGATGTTCGCGGCGTAGTCCGTGGCGGCGGGGGAGTCCAAGTCGCCGGCCGTGCCCGCGCCGCCGATGTAGACCCCGGCGACCCGTGGGCCGAGCTGCTCGAACTGCCCCGGGGTGCCCCAGAACAGGTTGCCCATGAACTTCTTGGCGTCGATCGGGCCCTTGGACTGCTCGTAGGCCTTCAGGAACGGGATGAGCCCAGCCCCGCCGACCGCGACGAAGGTGCCGTCCACATCGGTGGGCAGCTGCTGCGCGAAGGACGAATAGTCCGTCGTGTTCAGCGGCGGGAACACCCGCTGCGTCACTTGGCCGCCGGCGGCGCAGAACTCGGCGATGAAGCCTGCCGCCGAGGTCCAGCCGAATGAGTAGTCGTCGGCGATGACCGCGGCCTTCTTCCAGCCCAGCTTGGAGAAGGCGAGATCGCCCAGGCCGGCGTTCCACATCGCGCCGTCTCCGTTGAAGCGGAAGTAGTTCGGCGCCTGGACCTTGAGCGTCGTGTCCTGCGCGCCGGAGGAGCCGGCCACGAACGTCTTGTCCGGATGGTCCTTGGCGTAGTTGGCCACTGCGATCGACTCATCGCCCGAGAGCGGGCCGATCATGACGTCGGCGTCCAGCTGCTCCATGAGCCGCCGGGTCTCCTTGATGACGGTGTCCGCGGTGTCGTCGCCGCAGCCCACCCCGACGAGCTCGAGCGGGTGGTCTCCGACGGCGCCGCCGGTCCAGCCCTTCTTGGGCGTGTTGGGATCCTTCGGCTTGGCACCGGCGAACTGCGCGAACGCCGCCACGGCTCCGGCCATGTTCTGCTGGTCGAAGTCGCCGAAGGCGCCCTTGCATTCGGACATGATGGCCACCTTGATGGGCGTGCCCTTGCCGGTGCGCGGCTCCACCGCCGGCTGCGGCTCCTGGTCCTTGCTCGTGTCGGCCGCTTGATCGGCCTTGACCTCCGGCGTCGACGCTGCCTTCTTGTCGCCGCCTCCACTGCTTGAGTCCGATCCGCAGCCCGCGAGCACGAGCATGAGCAGTCCGACGAGTAGGGCAAGCCATGATGGCCTACGCTTCAATCCCCTCCCTGCGTACATATGGTTCCTCTCTCCGGCCGGCCTCGAGGCCGACAGCGTTGGTTCAACGACCCGATTGAGACTGACCTTCACCCTCACCGTGCCGGTGTGAGTTCGGCCGACCCCCTGCCGCCCGCGGCGTCCTCCGAACCCGCGCGCCGGGGGACGACGACCTTCTCCCACAGACCGATCAGACCGTTGGGGGACACCAGCACGATGACCAGGAAGATCAGCCCGATCAACGTGTGGAAACGGTCCCCGATGAAGCTGACGTCCTGGGCGTAGTTGTTGATGATCACGAACACCAGCGCACCGAGCCACGCGCCCTCCAATCGGAGCAGACCCCCGATCACCGCGATCACCAGCACGTCGATTGTCGGGCTGAGCGCGATGGACGACGGCGCGATCTGCGCGTTCCAGTACACGAAGAGCACGCCGCCCACCGCCGCGATGAAGCCGGCGAAGGTGAACGCCAGGATGCGATGGACCGTGACGTTGTAGCCCAGCGAGCTCATGCGCAGCGGGTCGTCGCGGATGCCCTGCAGCGTCAGGCCGAACGGCGTTCGCGCGACGTACCGCAGCAGTGCGTACACGGCCAGGGCCACCGCGAGCGTCACGAAGTACAGGCGCTCAGGGTGCACGGTCCGGCTGATGAACTCCGGAATCGGGATACCGCTGATCCCCCCGAACCCGGAGATGCTGGTCACCTGGCCGAAGATCAGGTTGGCGATCACCGAGAACACGAGCGTGATCATCAGGAAGTAGATCCCGAAGCTGCGGCTGGCGATCACGCCGAAGATGAAGGCGACCACTACGGCCACCAGGATGGCCAGGACGATGCCCACTCCCAGCGCCCAGTCGAGATTGAGCCCCTTCGTGTTGCCGTCGGTGGTCATGTTGCCCAGCGCGAAGCCCGCGATCCCGAAGAGTGCGACCTGCGCGAGCGAGACCATCCCGCCGTAGGCCGACAGGAAGATCAGGCTGGCGGCCACGGTGCCGAAGATGAGCATCTGGGTCAGCAGCGTCGCGATCCAGTACTCGTTGAAGATCAGCGGCGCGATCAGCGCCAGGACGATGCACCCATACCCAACGATCCGGTTCGGTCCGAGACGGGAGACGCTGGAGGCGTTCATGCCGGGCGGCCGTAGAGCCCGAGAGGTCGGACTGCGAGCACGATGGCGAGCAGCACGAAGGTGAAGATGATCGAGTAGAAGGTGTAGTCCGCCGGCAGGTAAGCCGCCGCGAAGTTGGTGGTCAAGCCGAGCAGCAGAGCCCCGATGGCGGCGCCGCCGAGGGACCCCATTCCGCCGATGATGACCACCACGAGCGAGTTGAGCAGCCAGTTTGCGTCGACGCCGGGGGCGAGACTCGCGAAGGAGCCGCCGATGACTCCGCCCATCCCCGCCAGCGCGGAGCCGACGAGGAAGGCGATCGCGAAGGTCAGCTGGATGTTGATCCCCATCGCCGAGACCATGTCGCGATCATCGACGCCCGCGCGGATGACCATCCCGGTCCGTGTGCGCTTGAGCCAGAACCACAGCGCGATGCCGATGGCGAGGCCGATGGCGAGGATGACCAGCCGGGTCAGCGTGTACTGCACGCCGGAGACCTGGAGGTTGACGAACTTGTCGAAGGTGCCGGGCCAGGATATGTCCTGGGCCACGCCGCCGAAGTGGGCGAGCATCTGATCGGCGAGGATGATCGAGATGGCGATCGTGATCAACGCCTGACGCAGGTCCTCGCCCTGGTTCCAGCGCAGAAAGAGCTGCTGCATCAACAGCCCGATCCCCGCGACCACTGCAGCGCCCGCGAGCAGTGGGAGGAACCACTGCATGAAGCTCACCTGGGCGCTCGAGATACCCAGCCCGGACTCGCCGCCCACCAGATTGCGCTGCAGCCTCAACGCGATGTAGCCACCGAAGAGGAAGAAGGCGCCGTGGGCCATGTTGACGACGCGCATTAGCCCGAAGATCAGCGTGAAGCCGCTGGCCACGACGAAGTAGAGCGCCGCCGCGGTCAGACCGTTGAGCAGCGTGATCAGGAAGTCCTTCGGGTTCGAGATCGCCGAGCCGAAGTTCGTGTTCGAGGCGATGAACAGCACCCAGACGATGGGGAACACGACCACGGCCACGAGCAGCGCGCGACCGACGAGCCGCAGCAACCGCAGGGTTTGGACGTTGGTGATCGCCAAGGCGGACGGAACCTACCGCGAGCTTGCATCCAAGTGCAAGGGAGAACCGCGATCGAGTGCGAGCGCCGCTGCGATGACCATTCCGACGTCGCGTCCTGCGAGTTGCAGATCGCCGATCGCGATGGCCGGCCAGCCCAGGTAGCTGAAGACACGAGTGTAGGTCGAGAAGGGAAGGCGGATCTGGAGCTCGTCGACGCCGGCCGGCGGGAGATCTGCCAACCCGAGGGTCGGTGACGCGATGAGGTCGACTTCGAGCTCGGCCGCCGCGCGCGCTCGCCACGCCGTCAGGGCGGCCCGGGCACTGCGGAGCTCGTCTGACCCGACTCGGGACGCCTGCTCGAGCTTCGCGCGGACGGTCGCGCCGTACTCGCTGCTGCGGCTCGGAAAGGTCTCGGCGTGCGCCGCGGCCGCTTCGGCGTAGAACACCGGCCAGGTGTCTGCGTCCGGCACGGGCAGCCTGGTCTCAGTCACGATCGCGTCGGCGTCGCGGAGGCGTTCGGCCACCACGTCGGCTCGGGCGTCGCGCTCCCCGCGCGCCGCCGCTCCGGTGACGTCCGGTGGATGCGTGAGCACCCCGACCCGCAGCCCGGCAACACGCGGCGCGGGCACGGGC
>JACCYI010000321.1 GCA_013696535.1 Solirubrobacterales bacterium | reverse complement strand
CCCGTAGACCGTTTGCAAGCTATTCTTGCCATCCTTCATGCCAGACCGTCGCACTCCGCCAAAGGGGAAGTACACCGCCGACCGGAACATCCCCGGAGCGTTCGAAGGAGAGACGGTCACGCGGCGGCGCGTGATGACGCTGAGCGCCCATGCTGCAGGGGGCGTCGCGGCAGCGGCGTTCGCGCTTCCGGCGCTCGGCTTCGCCGCCGGCTCAGCTGTCTTCGAGCGTCCAAAGGTGAGATGGGAGGCGATCGGTAGACCCGAGGACTTCCCGGACGACGTGTACGTCCCCAAGGTCGTGACCACGGTTGCCGGTGTCGGCGAGGTGGGCAAGACCACCGTTTTCGTCCGTCGCTACAACCCGGACATCGACTCGGTGAAGTTCCAGGACTTCGTGGTGCTGAGCACCCGGTGCATGCACCTCGGCTGTCCCGTGCGCTACACCGAGGCCGCGCAACGCTTCATCTGCCCCTGTCACGGCGGCGTGTATGACTTCGAGGGCAAGGTCGACGGCGGTCCTCCGGTTCGGCCGCTCGATCGCTTCTACACGCGCATCCGCAACGGCTTCGTCGAGGTGGGTCCGCGCTACTCCGTCAACGGCGAGCTCAAGCGTTTCCCGTCGTATCGCGATCCCGCCCAGGATCTGGACGGTATCGGGCAGTACCTGTATCCCGGCCGCTTCTCGACCCCCAAGCTCTAGGTCTCTCACATGAAGCTCAAGCTCCCTGCCCCTCCCCTCCCGTCGGCTCTTCAGCCTAAGCCCAAGCGGCCGGGGGAATCCGAGAAGGTCGGCCCGGTCGAGCAAGTGAAGGAAGCGGGCATCTCCGCGGCCGACTGGGTCGACGAGCGGACCTCGCTCTCCGGCGGCCTGCGCTGGCTAATGTTCCGCAAGATCCCCAAGGGAACGAACTGGTTCTACACCCTGGGATCCGCGACGCTCTTCGCATTCCTCTCCCAGGCCACCACCGGGGTCTTCCTGGCGATGTACTACGACCCTTCGGCCACCCGCGCCTACGAGTCGACACGCTTTCTGACCAACGAGGTGTTCCTCGGCGAATTCGTCCGCGGCATGCACCGGTGGGGCTCGACCGTGATGGTCATCCTGATCTTCCTGCATATGGGCAGGGTGTTCTTCTTCGGCGCGTACAAGTACCCCCGCGAGCTCAACTGGATCATCGGGGTCGTGCTGCTCATCCTCACGATGACCATGTCCTTCACGGGCTATCTGCTGCCCTTCGACCAGCGGTCCTACTGGGCCACCATCGTCGGCGTGAA
The DNA here is from genome assembly GCA_013696535.1 of Solirubrobacterales bacterium. Next base: position 5,380 of record JACCYI010000321.1, on the reverse strand, counting down.
CATCAACGGGTCGGCGCCGTTCGCCGGTCCGTTCCTGTCTGACTTTCTCAGGGGAGGGGCGGAATTCGGCGCCACGACCCTCTCCCGCTTCTACGCCATCCACATGCTGCTGGTGCCCGGGCTGCTGGCCGCGCTCATCGGCGCTCACCTCTATCTCGTTGCGAGGCTCGGCACCACTGCCCCTCCATGGCTCAAGGCCAACGAGCCGACGGAGTTCTCGCGGGAGCGCGTCTAGTGAATCAGCGCGAGAAGGAGAAGTACCTCCGCGAATACTCCATCCTGAAGTCGCAGGGCAAGCCGTTCTTCCCGTACGCGGTGGCCAAGGACGGCGCCATGGCGATCGTGGTGATGATCACGATCATCCTGATGTCGCTCACGCTCGGCGCCGAGCTGGGACCCAAGGCGGATCCGACGACCACCACCTACGTCCCGCGTCCAGAGTGGTACTTCTTCTTCCTGTTCGAGGTGCTGCGGGTCATCAAGCCGGCGATCCTCACGCCGCTGGCCACCATCGGCGTGCCGACGATCTGCATAATCCTGCTCGTTCTACTGCCGTTCTACGACCGGTCTCCAGAGCGTCGGCCGGAGCGTCGCCCGATCGCGACGACGGCCGGCATCCTGACGATCGTTGCCATCGCCTACCTCACGTACATGGGCGCCGCAGCCGGTTCACCCAACGTCATCGACCTCCCGGTGGCGCCGGAATACCAAGCGGGCAAGCTGGTGGCCGCCCAGTCTGGCTGTACGGCCTGTCACAAGTTCGGCGAGAACGGGAACGGCGGGCCTGGGCCGGCGTTGACGGACATCGCCGACAAATTGCCCAAGGCCGCGATCCGCCGGACGCTCGACAACCCGACGGCGCCGATGCCCTCGTTCAGGTCGTTACCTGAGGAGAAGAAGACCGCGCTGGTCAATTTCCTTGCGCAGCTCAAGGCCGAGAAACAGGTCGTCGACGGCGGTTGAGCGGCGCTCGTCAATGAGCGGGCCCTCCACCGGCACGCTGGAGGAGGGTCAGGTCCGGGCCATGTTCGACCGGATCTCCGGCTTCTATGACCCGATGAACTCGGTCATGACCGCCGGCTTGCATCACCACTGGCGCGACCGCGCGGTCGAGCTGGCGCGCGTGCACACCGGAGCCCGGGCGCTTGACGTGGCGACCGGCACGGGCGACCTGGCGGTCAAGCTGGCCCAGCGGATCGGCCCGACCGGCGAGGTGATCGGCTCGGACTTCTCGGAGAGCATGCTCGATCGGGCCCGCGGAAAGACCGCGGACGTGCGCTGGGAATGGGCCAATGCCATGGCCCTTCCCTACGGCGACCGGGAGTTCGACGCAGTGACGGTCGGCTTCGGCGCCCGCAACTTCGCCGATCTCGACCGCGGCCTCGCCGAGATGGCCCGCGTGGTGCGCCCGGGTGGTCGGGTCGTGGTCCTCGAGATCACAACTCCCACGCGTCCTCCGCTGTCGACCTTCTTCTCGCTCTGGTTCGACCGTGTCGTGCCGGCGATCGGGCGGATCGCGGGCGACCCGGAGGCCTACGACTACCTTCCGAACTCGGTCAAGCGGTTCCCCGGTCCCGAGGCCCTCGCGGCGGCCATGTCGCAGGCGGGGCTCTCCGACATCAGGTGGATTCTGACTGCGGGTGGCATCATCGCGTTGCACGTCGGAGTGCGGCAAGCCGATCGTGATCTCGCCTGATGGCTTCGGCAGAAGCCGTCGCGGCGGTGATCGAGGCCGGCGGAGCGCACGTGCCAGGGCTTATGAAGCGCCTCGAGAGGCGGCTCGGGGAGGTGGCAGCGTCGCATGGAGAGTTGCTGGCCGAGCATGCTGGCGCGACGATCGCCGCGGGCGGCAAGCGACTGCGACCGTTGCTGGTCTTCCTGTCGGCCGGGCGACCTCGAGCGGACGAGTACGACGATGGCGTTCTGCGGGCCGCCGTAGCGGTCGAGCTCATCCATTCGGCGACACTCGTTCACGACGACGTCCTGGACGCCGCGCCGCTTCGTCGCGGCCGCCCGACCATCGTGGCCTCGGCGGGTCGGGCGATCGCCACCGCGACCGGAGACCTTCTGTTCTCGCGTGCCTTCGCCGAGCTGGCGGCGAACGGCCGGGCCGACGAGCTCCGGGTTCTGTCAGCGGCCTCGTCCGCCCTCGCCGACGGCGAGCTGCTGCAACGCGCGGACGCGTGGGACCTCGGCATCCGTAGGGAGCGCTACGAGCAGCGGTGCGATCTCAAGGCCGCGCGGTTGTTCGCGGCCGCTTGTGAGCTCGGAGCGCTCGAGGCCGGCAAGCCTGTCGCGGCGCTCGGAGCCTTCGGCCGCCGGATAGGGCTGGCGTTCCAGCTCCTGGACGACGTGCTCGACGTGTCTGGCCCGGCCGAGCGGACCGGCAAGCACCGCGGGACCGACCTGCTCGACGGCACGGTGACCCTTCCCCTGATCCTCGCCCGCGAGATGGATCCTGACCTCAAGCAGCTCGACCTGCGGGCAGTTCGGACTCCGGCCCAGGCTGAGGCGGTGTGCGACGCCATAGTGGCTACGGGTGCGCTGGCCGTTGCCAAGGACGACGCGCTGGCGATCGTGGACGCCGCGAAGGCCGAGTTGCCGGCGCTTCCCGACGAGCAGCGTGGGGCACTGGAGCTCGTGGCCGACGGTGTGGTGGAACGGTACGCGTAGCCCGTCGGTCGACGGCTTCGCCCTGCGCGTCGATCGCCTCGCCCTGACGGCCGGACGGACGACGTCAGCTAGAAGTCGATGGGCCAGATCGCATCGGCGTTGAGCGCCGATGTGAAGCGAGCCAGCTCTTCCTCCATGTTGGCCCGCGTCAACTGCCGCAGGTCGCGGGCGAGGGTGTCCGTACCCTGGTCGAGCTCGTCGTCGAAGCGATCGACGACGTCTTGGGGATACGTTCCCACGTGTGACCATTCGCAGTTGGGACAGCGCAGCTGCACTTCCCACTGAGTGGCCGAGACCTCTTCCCAGTCAATCGGATAGACCAGGTCGGCGGGGCACCGCGGGCACACCTGGAGGTCCTGGTCGACCCCCGGGGCTTCAGGGGCGGGCGTGTGCTCAGGGAGGGGCCGCTGCGGCTCAAAGTAGACGACTTCGATGGCGCGCCCCGAGGGGAGGACTACGCGGCGGACATGGGGGCTGTGATCTGGGTTCTGGCTCATCTCGCAAGTCCTTCTGATGGGCCTTAGATCGGCACGGCCCGCGTCGAACTTGACCGTTCGACGCGAAAATTTGAAGCGCTACCCTCAGACGCATCCTCAAGGAGGTCGCAGACCCCATGAAACTCGCCTTCATCCAGGGCATCGGCCCGCTCGAGCTGACCATCGTGCTGGTCATTCTTCTGCTCGTCCTCGGGCCGAAGCGCCTGCCCGCCATGGGCCGGTCGCTCGGTGCCGGGATGCGGGAGTTCAAGCAGTCGATCACGAGCCGGCATGAAGAGGGCGACGGTCACGGGGCCGGAATGAGGCGCGAGAAGGTCGCGATCGACCGCCCGTCGGGAGCGAAGCCGGCCGGAGCTCGCGCCGCGACGGTGGCGGACGAGCCCGCGCTCGAGGGCGAGGTCGTCCCCGAGCGCCGCTAGGCGGTCGCTCGTGGCCGCCCGGGGCTTCTGATGGCAACGGCAGTACGCTCGATCGGATACGAGGATCGACTCAGCCTCGTTGAGCATCTCGATGAGTTGCGCACGCGGCTCATCGTCTGCGCAGCGGCGCTGGTCGTCGCGTTCGGCTTCTGCGCGTGGCAAAACGGCGCAATTCTCGACATCGTCAACGTCCCGCTCGAGAAGACGGCGTTCAAGAAGGACGGCAAGTCGACGGACCCGTTCGAGCGACAAGCCGCCTTCCAGCAGCAGACCAAGCGGACCTTCCTGGTCCAGGAGAAGATCTACCTCCGCCTCGCCGCCAGCGCGGAAGTCGCGTCCATTGCCGGCGAGTACCGCAACCTGGCGCGCTCAGCACGGGCGCTGGCCAACACCGTCCCGCCACGCCAGGCGAAGAAGCCGGTCACCCTCGGGGTCGGCGAGCCGTTCACGCAGACGATCAAGCTCGCAAGCTACGCAGCGCTGCTGCTGGCCCTTCCGCTGATCCTGTACCAGATGTACGCGTTCGTGCTCCCGGCCTTCTCCCCACGGGAGAAGCAAGTCGCGCTGCCGTTGATGCTGGCGGTTCCCTTCCTCTTCGTGGGCGGTGTCCTGTTCGCCTACTACGCGGTCCTTCCGAGTGCCGTCGACTTCCTGCAGAACTTCAACGACGACGAGTACGACATCCTGCTTCAGGCCCGCGACTACTACAAGTTCGCGATCACCGTGCTCATCGCCATGGGGCTCGCCTTCCAGGTGCCGATCGGGATCCTGGCTGTCACCGGCGTGGGCATCGTGAGCATCGCCCAGCTGCGGCGCACACGGCGCTATGCCCTCATCGTGATCGCTGTCGCCGCGGCCATCCTGCCGGGCCAGGATCCGGTGACCATGCTGCTGATCATGGTCCCGATGTACGGGCTCTACGAGGGAAGTATTCTCATCGCATCGCTCCTGGACCGACGGTCTAGGAGAGCGGCGGCGCGAGAGGAAGCCGAGACGCCGGAAGCCGACCAGCTGCCGCTCGAGTCCGACGACGACCGCCACTGACCCCGATGCTCTTCGACCTCCGCGGCCGCGGCCGTCGCAACACGATCAAGGTGATCTACCTGTCGCTGGCCATCCTCATGGGCGGCGGCCTGGTCCTGTTCGGAATCGGCGGTGGTACATCCGGCGGGCTGGTGGACGCGATCACCCAGGGAGGGGGCGGGGGCGGGGACGCCGGCCAGGACCGATTCACGAAGCGCGAGACGCAGGCGCTCGCGGCTACGCGACGCGACGCGGAGGACCAGGCGGCCTGGGCCGAGCTGGCTCGCGCTCGCTTCTCACTCGCGGGTATCGGCGGGAATTTCGACACGAGTCGCAACGCCTACACCGATCCCGGGAGGGCCAAGCTCCGCCAGGCCTCCGACGCCTGGGAACGGTTCCTCAGCCTGAATCCGAGCCCTACCGAGGCGTCCCGGGTGGCAAGCCTCATGGTCCAGGCGTACGCACCCGACGGTTTGAACGAGGCCGAGAAGCTGGTCACCGCACAGGAGCTGATCGCGGAGGCGCGTCCAGGGCCCAACACCTACGCACAGCTGGCGACCTCGGCCTATGCGGCGGGCCAGAAGCGCAAGGGTGATCTGGCCAAGGACAAGGCTCTCGAGCTCTCCCCGAAGGACGAGCGCGAGGCGCTGCGCGGCCAGATCGAGCAGGCCGCCCGGGGGACGGGCGCCGCCGCCGGCTGACCGTGGCCAGCGGCCGGCGCCTGGCTACACTGCTCGATCCTCGCCCCTGTAGCTCAACTGGCAGAGC
>JACCYI010000074.1 GCA_013696535.1 Solirubrobacterales bacterium | reverse complement strand
GTGAAGCTCTGCGTTTCCGATGCGCACGCCGGGCTAAAGGCCGCGATCGGGCAGGTCTTGGGCTGCCCGTGGCAGCGCTGCACCGTCCACTTCCTTCGAGACATGCTCGGTCACGTCGGCCGGCCGCAGCAGCCGATGGTCGCCGCCGCGATCCGCAGCGTCTTCCGCGCCGACGATCACGAGGCGGCCCGCCATGCGCTCTCAGAGGTCGTCAACCGGCTCACCAGGCCCGCCCCGAAAGTCGCCCGGATGCTCGAAGACGCCGAACCGGACCTGCTCGCCTTCTACGCATTCCCGGCCGAGCACTGGAGCAAGCGCGCTCCACCAACCCGCTCGAGCGGATCAACCGCGAAATCGGCCGGCGCTCGGACGTCATCGGGATCTTCCCCAACGACGCTGCGCTACTCCGGCTCGCCGGCGCGCTCCTCTTGGAGCAGAACGACGAGTGGCTCGTCGGGCGGCGCTACCTGTCCCAAGAGTCACTCTCTGCCGTCATGGTCCGAGGAACCCCGCATCACCAATCAGAGGAAGGAAACGACAACCCCGCCCAGCTTCAAGCCGCCTGAACGCCGGACGACAAGAACCTCAACGACGAACGCGAGCTACACCACGAACCGCTGCTTGACTGACCGAAGCCGGGGCGTTGTTGCACGTCGACGCGTTCGGAGTCCCGAAGTTCGATCGGCCCGGGCACTGGGCGCACGGCGCCCGCTGCGAGCGCCACCGCACCCGCACCCGCACCCCCAAGGCGAGCTCAGACGACGATCCGGTCGCGACGACGGCGGAAGCGCCGCGAATGGTGTGTGGGCGGGCGCTCGGGTCGCGGCGCGTGTCCCACGCCCTCCGACCTGTGCAGTACCGCGTCGAGCGGATGCATGGGAGTGGGTTGCTCGTAAATCGCATCCTCGACCGCTCGGACAGCCCGGCGACTGGCAAGCGTGTCGACGATCTGCTGAGCCGCGGTGCCGTCGCCGTAGGGGCAGTGCGCGCTGGCCATGGCCTGATGCTCGAGCCGGTCCTCTAGCAGCCGGCCGGCTGTGACGACGATCTCGTCACGCCGGGTCCCTACCAACTTGGCGATGCCTGTCTGGACCCCTTCGGGACGCTCGGTGGTGTCGCGAAGCACGAGCACCGGCTTATCCATCCCGGCCGCTTCCTCTTGAAGGCCGCCCGAATCGGTCATCACAAAGTCCGCGTGCTTGAGGAGCCAGACGATCTGCTGGTACCCCAGGGGCGGCAGGAGGGAGACGTTGTCGAGGTCCGCGAGATACTCGTATGCAGACGTCCGCGCCTTTGGATTGAGATGCACCGGGTAGATGAGGTGGACATCGCCATGGCGCTCAGCAAGCGTACGCAATCCTTGGCAGATGCCTTCCATCCCCTCGCCGAAGTTCTCTTGCCGGTGAGCTGTAACGAGGACGAGCCGCTTACCCTCGTCAAACGGTATCCCTTCGAGCGGCGTGCCGGCGCGGCTGAAGGGCATGTCCGCCACTCGGTGAAGGGAATCGATGACCGTGTTGCCAGTCACGCGGATGTGATCGGCCGGGACTCCCTCGCGGGTGAGATTTGCCGCTGCCCACTCCGTCGGGCAGAAGTGAAGGTCGGCGATGACGCCGGCCATTCGCCGGTTGATTTCTTCCGGAAACGGCGAGTACTTGTCGAACGTCCGCAGCCCGGCCTCGACGTGACCCACGGCGATCCGCTGCCAATAGGCTGCGAGGCTCGTCGCCATCACTGTCGTGGTGTCGCCTTGAACGAGGACCCAGTCGGGACGCTCCTCTCGGAGCACGCCCTCCATGCCTGTCATAACGGCTGTCGTCGCGTCGGTCAGCGACTGGCCCGGCTGCATGATGTCGAGATCGTGATGTGGGCGGATGCCGAAGAGGTTGAGCATCGGATCGAGCATCTCGCGATGCTGACCAGTCACGCAGACTCTCGAATCGAACTCTTTAGAACGGCTTTCGAGCTCTCGGATGATCGGAGCCATCTTGATGGCCTCGGGTCGTGTGCCGATGACGCTGAGAACCTTCACGATGCCAACTCCATCCGCATTTCGTCAGGGCTCGGGACGAGAGTGGCAGCCGCGCCCGCGGCAGGCGGTGCCATGATCACGCGCTTGTCACGCCGTTCGCGGACAATTGCCTTCAGCACCTTCCAGCCGTCGGGCCACGTCAGGAGCTTGCCCTCTCCGTGGATGCGCTCAGCCTCGAAGCTCGGCACCTCATGGATGCGGAGGCCGGCTCGGACTGCCCGCAGGTTCATGACGGTCTCGATGTCGAAACCCTCGGCGTCGAGCAGCAGCGGCGCTACGCGCTTCCAGTACCCGTTGTAGCCGTAGCAGAGGTCCGTGAACTTCGTACCTGGCCACAGGCAGCGGACGACGCCGACCAGCGCCCAGTTGCCCCACTTGCGCAGCGCCGGCATGTCGGACGTTCCGCCACCTTGAATGAAGCGCGAACCCTTCGCATAGTCGGCGCCAGCGAGCAGTGCGCCAACGAAGCCGTGGATCTCGGTCGGATCCTCAGACCCGTCGGTGTCGACCTGAACGAGGATGTCGCCGGTCGCCGCTTCTGAGCCCGTCCTCAGCGCGTTCCCCTTTCCCCCGGGGCGCTCGTTGGGAACGATCACGATGTCCGGGAGAAGTCGACGGGCGACCTCCACCGTGTCATCCGTGCAGTGGTCATCGATCAGCACGACCTCGTGGACCCACGTCGGGATTCGTGGGAGTACGTGCTTGAGGTTGTCAGCCTCGTTTAGAGCGGGCAGTAGCACGCTGACACGATGGCCTCCGAGCCAATCGAGTTCGCCCGCAGGTCTGCGGTCAGTGGTAGTCATGTCTCTCGAATTCTTGTATCGGGTCTTACGGGACGCCTCAGGGAGGCGATGTGGAATTGCCTCCACCGTGATCCGGCGG
>JACCYI010000311.1 GCA_013696535.1 Solirubrobacterales bacterium | reverse complement strand
ACCTCACACAGATCACACATGATGTGGGAGATTTCGTCCGTCAGCTCCGTTGTGACCAGCACCGCCCGAGTACCTGAGGGACGTCCGTCCCTCGCCTGCCCCTTGAAGGAGTCCCATGGCACGTCCCTCCCTGCCGGCGAAGCGCGGTCTCGCCGCGCTGCTCGCCGCGGCCACGGCCGTCAGCGGTGCCGCACTGCTGGCCCCCGGCACCAGCTCCGCCTCGAGCCACCGCGAGGCCCCGTACACCCAGGGCGACCCCGCGATCGACAACACCGACACCTACGCGTTCGTCAGCCCCGACGACCCCAACAGCGTCACGATGATCGCGAACTGGTGGCCCAACGAGGAGCCGACCGGCGGGCCGAACTTCTACCCGTGGGACCCGCAGGCCGCGTACGACATCAACATCGACAACAACGGTGACGCCAAGGCCGACATCACCTACCGCTGGACGTTCAAGGACATCGACAAGCGCGGCACCATCAAGAACGGCGGCGCCGACGGGTCGATCCTCTACGCCAACGGGCCGGTCACCAGCCTGGACGACGAGAACCTGCTGTTCCGCCAGACGTACGACCTCACGGTCCTGCGCCAGGGTGCGGCCTCGCAGACCGTGATCAGCAACGCCCCGGTCGCCCCGGACAACGTCGGCAAGGCGACGATCCCGGACTACACCGCGCTCCGCAAGGCCGCTGTGCGGACCATCGACGTCCCGACCGGCAAGGCGCAGAGCTACGTCGGCCAGGCCGACGACCCGTTCTTCCTCGACCTGCGCATCTTCGACCTGCTCTACGGCGGCAACCTGTCCGAGAAGGGCTTCGACACCCTCTCCGGCTACAACGTCAACACCATCGCCTACAAGGTGCCGAAGGCGGCCGTCGTCGCCAACGGCGACAGCAAGGCGAACCCGGTCGTCGGCGTCTGGGCGACCACGAGCCGCAAGAAGACCCGCGTCTTCGCCGAGACGGGTGCCGCTCCCGGCGCCGCCCGCCCGGCCAACGACGCGCGTGACGCCTCCGTCGAGAGCGGCGACTTCGTCCAGGTCTCGCGCCTGGGCAACCCGCTCGTCAACGAGGCCGTGGTCCCGGCCCAGCTCAAGGACTACTTCAACCGGTCCACGCCCACCCAGGACCCGGTCCTGCTGCCCGAGGTCCAGGACCCCGAGGTCCCGACCCTGGTCGAGGGCATCTACAAGGTCCCGAACCCGAACAAGCTCCCGAACCCGGCCGCGGCCAAGCGCAACGACCTCTCGGCGATCTTCCTGACCGGCTTCTCCAAGAAGGTCTTCGCCGGCACCACCTTCGGTGGCATCGGCAAGGGCGTCCTCGACGCCGACCTCAACTCGCTCGACCTCAACGCGGTCAGCCCGAACCCGACGCCGGCGGAGTACCTGCGCCTCAACGTCAACGTCCCGCCGACCGCCGCGACCTCCCCGACGTTCAGCCGCCTCGGCGCGCTGGGCGGCGACCTCGCCGGCTACCCGAACGGCCGTCGCCTGCAGGACGACATCACCGACGAGACGCTCCTCGCCGCTGAGGGCGCCCTGCTCGGCCAGGACAAGGCGATCCTCAAGGTCATCGGCAGCCTGGACGGCGTGAACGGCAACGACCGGCCGTTCCTGTCGGAGTTCCCCTACATCGCCGACCCGCACTCGGGCTCCGACCCGCGCAAGGGCCAGACACCGGTGATGTTCAAGCAGAACTTCACCACCAGCAAGGGTCGCGTCATGACCAACGTCAGCAACATCAGCCCGGCCGCTCCCGGCGGTTTCGTGCAGCTCTACCGCATCGACGCCGACGGCTCGTCGCACGGCCTGGGCTCCATGACGCTGGACGCGTCCGGCACCAGCAGCGTGACCAAGGTCTTCCCGCTCCCCGTGGGCAGCAAGGTCACGTTGAACTACCGCGTCTTCCCGCTCCGTGGCAGCGCGGCGGGGGAGAACCGCGGCGTGCCCACGACCATCACGGTCAAGTAGCACCTGCACCCCCTGCCGGGGCGGTCCTCCTCGCGGAGGGCCGCCC
>JACCYI010000299.1 GCA_013696535.1 Solirubrobacterales bacterium | reverse complement strand
TCCTCACCCCCTGGCTCGACGACCCGATCTTCGCCGACCGCCTGAACTGGCTATCGGCCGTCAGTGGCATAGATCTCGCCGCCTACGGCACCGACGCCGACGCCGACACAATCCGGGACACCGCGATCGCCCAGCCGTTGCTCGTAGCCTCGAGCCTGCTCGCGGCACTCGCGCTGTTCCCCCACCCGGCTGACGCTTTCGGGCGAGTGGGTGCCGTCGCCGGCCACAGCGTCGGGGAGATTGCTGCGGCGACCGGCGCCGGCGTGCTGACCGCCGAGCAGGCGATGGTGTTCGTCCGCGAGCGCGGCAAGGCGATGGCCGCTGCATCGGCAGCTACGCCGACAGGTATGACCGCCGTGCTCGGCGGTGACCGCGACGAGGTGCTCCAGGCTCTCGACCTGCACGGCTTGACAGCCGCCAACGACAACGGCGCTGGCCAGCTGGTGGCCGCCGGCACCACCGACCAGCTGCAGGCGTTCGCCGCTCAACCGCCAGCCAAGGCCCGGCTTCGATCGTTGAGCGTCGCTGGCGCCTTCCACACCGTCCACATGCGCCCCGCGGTCGACGTACTCGCTCGGCTGGCGCGCGCGATCACCACGCACGACACCCGTGCGCGGCTCATCTCCAACCGCGACGGTCAAATCGTGCACAGCGGGCGCGATGTGCTGGCGCGCCTCGTCACTCAGGTGAGCAATCCGGTGCGCTGGGACCTGTGCCTGCAGACGATGGCCGACCTCGACGTCACCGGCATTCTCGAGATGCCCCCAGCTGGCACACTCACCAGCATCGCCAGACGCCAGCTGAAGGGCGTCGACACGTTCGCGCTGACGACGCCCGACCAGCTTGACGACGCCCGGGCGTTCGCCGACAAGCACGGCGACAGCTCGCCGATGGACTCCTCGCCCACGTGGCGGATGCTGGTCTCCCCCGCCAAGGGCACGTTCAACCAGGCGGATGATGTGCCGGACGGCGCGCGCCTGTCAGTGGGCACCGTCATCGGCGCTGTCGCCAACTCCCGCGGTACGACGTCGGTGCCGGCACCGCATGGCGGCACCATCGTCGAGTGGATCGTTTCCGACGGCGACCTTGTCTCCCCCGGGCAACCACTGGTGCGCCTGCACCCTGAAAGCGAGTGAGATGACTGCCTCCATCACGACCTCGACTGGCGCCAAGCACGCCGCCATCTTGGGCATGGGCGGCTACCGGCCAAGCCGGGTCGTCACGAACGCCGAGGTCTGCGAGCACATCGACTCAACCGACGAGTGGATCCGCACCCGGTCGGGCATCATCGAGCGTCGCTTCTCCGAGCCGCACGAGACCGTGCAGATGATGAGCGTCGCCGCTGCACGCACCGCGCTCGAGCGAGCCGACGTAGCACCTGCTCAGCTCGACTGCGTGCTCGTCGCGACCGTGTCGCACCTCATGCAGACCCCCGCCGTGGCGCCGTTGATCTCGACCGAACTCGGGTCGACTCCGGCGGCAGCGCTCGACATCTCAGCCGCTTGCGCTGGCTTTTGCTACGGCGTGACCATGGCTGGCGACATGGTGCGTTGCGGCAGCGCCAAGTACGTGCTTGTCATTGGCGTCGAGCGACTCTCCGACATCACCTCCCCGACCGACCGGGGCACCGCCTTCATCTTCGCCGACGGCGCGGGGGCTGCGGTCATCGGGCCATCCGACGTGGAGGGGATCGGCCCGGTCGTCTGGGGTGCCGACGGCAGCAAATACGACTACATCCGCCAGCGCGAGTCATGGCTCGACGTACTCAACATGGAGAAGCCGGTGATGCCGCACCTGCAGATGGAGGGCAACCCAGTCTTTCGGTGGGCGTCGTTCGAGATGGCCAAGGTAGCTAGGGAGGCGCTCGATCGGGCCGGTGTCACGCTCGACGACCTCGACGTGTTCGTCCCCCACCAGGCAAATATGCGCATCACCGACGCCATGGCACGGGCGCTCAAGCTGCCCGACCGGGTCGTGATCGCCCGCGACATCGCCTACCAGGGCAACACCTCGGCCGCCTCGGTCCCGCTCGCCGCCAACGCGCTGCTCGAGTCGGGCGAGGCACGGAGCGGCCAGACAGCCCTGTTCATCGCGTTCGGCGCCGGCCTGGCGTACGCCGCCCAAGTGGTCACCCTTCCGTGACACCTCCTCACACGTCGCAGCTCGACTGCGAACGCCAGCGCGCCGCGCCGGCGGGCACCAGCCGCATCACCAGCACCCGAAGGAGCGCCTGAGATGGCCAGCACCGAAGACATCCGATCCGGACTCGCCGACATCGTCAACGAGGTCGCCGGTATCCCCGCTGACGACGTTCAGCTCGACAAGTCGTTCACCGACGACCTCGACGTCGACTCGCTCTCGATGGTCGAGGTCGTGGTTGCCGCCGAAGAGCAGTTCGGCGTGACGATCCCCGACGACGAGGTCAAGAACCTCGAGACCGTGGGCGACGCCGTCGCGTTCATCGAGAACGCTTCGGCAGCCTGACGGCTGCGCGGGCGCGCAACCAGGCGCGCCTCTGAGAAGGCGGCCGACGAGCCCTGTCTCGTTCGGTCCCGACCGAGCAGTTCTCCCCCCGACACCCGAGGTGAACCAGCCATGAACCCCAAGCGCGTCGTCGTCACCGGAGTAGGTGCGACGACTCCCCTAGGTGGCGACGTCGCGACGACGTGGGCAGCCCTGCTGGCCGGCATCTCCGGCGTACGGCCACTGACCGAGCCGTGGTCGGCCGACCTACCGGCCCGGATCGCCGGGCGGATCGCCGTCGAGCCGACCGAGGCAATCGATCGGGTCAAGGCACGTCGGCTCGACAGGTCGGCGCAGTTCGCCCTGGTCGCCGCCACCGAGGCGTGGGGTGACGCCGGACTTGCCGACGCGGCCCCTGACGGCGAGCGGGTCGGGGTGGCGATCGCGTCGGGTATCGGGGGCATCACCACGCTGCTTTCTAACTACGACAACTTGGTCGAGAAGGGTCCGCGGCGGGTGTCACCGCTCGCCGTACCCATGCTCATGCCCAACAGCCCAGCTGCAACCGTTGGGCTCGCGCTCGGGGCGAAGGCTGGCGTGCACACCCCGGTGTCGGCATGTGCGTCTGGCAACGAGGCCATCGCGCACGGCATCGACATGATCCGGCTCGGCCGGGCCGACGTGGTCGTGGTCGGCGGCACAGAGGCCGCAATCCATCCGCTGCCCATGGCGGCCTTTGCCAACATGATGGCGCTGTCGCGGCGGAACGACGAGCCCGAGCGCGCTTCGCGCCCTTGGGACCGTGACCGCGACGGGTTTGTCCTGGGTGAAGGTTCGGCGGTGCTCGTGATCGAGAGCGCGGAGCATGCGCAGGCGCGCCAAGCGCGGGTGTACG
>JACCYI010000269.1 GCA_013696535.1 Solirubrobacterales bacterium | reverse complement strand
GAGCAGGCCACCTCGGATGAGGTGCCGGTGAGCCGCCGCCAGGAACGCCGGTCGGTCCTCGAGCAACTGAACGGTCTGCATGGGCACCAGGATGAGACCGAATCGCGCATCGCCCAGCTCGAAGCCGGTCGCGTCGCCGACCACGGTCTCGACCTCGAGCCCCGCGTCCGCCGCCCGTCGCGCGAGCGCGGCCAGGAGGTCTTCGTCGCGGTCGAGGGCGGTGATGGCGTGCCCACGAGCGGCGAGATCGAGCGCGACACGGCCCGTCCCGGCGCCCACGTCGAGGATCGGGCCGCGCTCCCGCTCGGCGAGTTCACGCCAGACGGGCAGGTCGGCTGCGTAGCTCCCGCATTCGGCGTCGTGCCAGACGACGACGCTGGGCGGTGGGCCGGGGATCATCTCCAGTACTCCCTCGCGGCCCCGCGACGGGTGAGCAGACCGTGAAGCTCGAGCAGCGCCGTGTAGGTCGGCACGACGTACAGCGGACCTGAGCCGGACGCCAGGGCATCGTCGAGACCGTCCGCGAGGTCCTCGACCACCGACAGGTTCTGCGGATCCACTCCCGCGTACTTCAGACGCAGGGCGAGCTCCGGGGCGCGTGTGCCCGAACAGGTCATCCGCCTGATGAGTGGGGCGAGCAGCTCCCAGTCGGCGTCCCATACCCACGAGACGTCGCGTCCGTCGGCGATCCGGTCGTTGAGCACGCCGAGCAGGTCGAGCTCGCCGCCTTCGAGCGCGAGCGTGCGCAGGACCTCGTTGGCGCCGGCCGGATTCTTCACCAGCAGGATGGACGTCGCGCGTCCCGAGAGTTCGACCGTCTCGGCGCGCCCGAAGGCGGGCGCCACCGCGCCCAGGCCGGCGGCGACGTCGCCGATGCCCACTCCGAGTGCCAGGCACAGGGCTGCCGCGCCCAACGCGTTGTAGACGTTGTAGAGGCCGGGCAGCGGCAGCTCCACGCGGGCGTCGCCGGCCGGAGTGCTGAGCGTGAAGGTGGCCGAGCGGATGCCGCGGAGCTCCACGTCGCGGGCGACGACCGCGGGCTCCGGGCGCCTGGCGCCGCAGTTGGGGCAGTGGTAGTGCCCAAGATGCGCAAGCAGGACGAGGTCATAGACGTAGGCGTGCCCGCAGCGACGGCAGTGCTTGGAATCGGAGGCGTGCTGGAGCTCGCCCTGGGCCAGGTCGTCATCCTCGATCCCGAAGTGCAGCGGGCGGGTGGCGTCGCCGAGGGAGGTGGCGGTGGGCGGCGCCGGGGTGTCGGCCGCCGCCCCGGCCCGGGCGAGATCGGCGACGAGCGGGTCATCGGCGTTGAGCACGAGCCGTGTGCCGGCCACCCGGCCCGCGACGACGCTCGCCCAGCGATCGGCGATCGTGTCGAGCTCTCCGTAGCGGTCGAGCTGGTCGCGGAACAGGTTCGAGAGCAGCAGGGCGCGCGGCTCGAGCTCTGAGACGATGGGTCCGAGCCAGAACTCGTCCACCTCGAAGAGGCCGAAGTCACCGTCGATCGTGTGCCCGCCCCGCCGCGAGGCGGCGGCGAGCGCGGAGGCCACGCCGCCGGCCATGTTGGCGCCGGCCCGGTTGTGGACGAGAGTGCGCCCCGTGCGCTCGAGGATGGTCGCCACCATCGCCGCGGTGGTCGTCTTGCCGTTCGTAGCCGAGATGACCACGTTGCCGTCCTCCAGCCGCCGGGCGAGACGCCCGATGGCGTGCGGCTCGACGCGCATGAGAACCTTGCCGGGCAGGCTCGTCCCGCCGCCCCGGCCCGCTCGGCGCACGACGGCTCCGACCGCCTTGGCCGCCGCCAGCTTGGCTGCGAAGAGCATCACGCGACGGGCGCCACGACGCGCAGGGCCCCCGGCAGGACCCGGACCGTGGCGGGGAGGTCGGCGATCGGATCGCCGTCGGCGCAGGCGACGAAGGGACGGTCGGCGCCGAAGGTCACTTCTCGCGCTCGCAGGACGGTCACCGTCGGGTCGTGGATGTGGGTCCCACGGAACACGCGCGGGAGGTTGGCCAAAAAGCGCGCCTTCGACGATGACTCCGTGAGGACGACGTCGAGCAGGCCGTCTTCGAGATCCGCGTGGGGTGCCAGGCGCATCCCGCCGCCGAAGACGCCGGTGTTGCACACCGCGACCGAATAGCCCACGAAGGTCCGTGGGGTCCCGTCGAGGACCACCTCCCATCGGGCGGGCCGCCAGGACCACAGGGCCCGCAGCGTCCCGTACAGGTAGACGAACGTCCCGAGGGGAAGGCGCGTCGCGTTGGCGATGGCCTGGACGTCTGAGTCAAGGCCGGCGGAGGCGATGCCGAGATAAGTGCGCCCTCCGAGCTCGGCGACGTCGATCGCGCGAGTCGTGCCCGCGGCAAGCGTCGAGCAGGCCGCGACAGGATCGGCGGGGATGCCGAGCTTGCGCGCGAAGTCGTTGCCCCGGCCGCCCGGCAGCACGCCGAGAATGCCTCCCGTCGAGTGCAGCTCGCCCGCCACGGCTCCGATGAGGCCGTCGCCGCCCATCGCCACGGCAAGTTCTCCGTCTCCCAGTGCCGCGCGCGCGAGCGCGCGAGCGTCGTCGAGGCTCGTCGTGCGCTCGACGTGGAACGCGAATCCGTGGGCCCGCAGCGCCGCTTCGACGCCGGGAAGCGCGTGGGCGGCGCGCCCGCCTCCGGCGCTCGGGTTCACGATGAGGGAGAGGGAGAGCTCCGCGTCCATGCGCGAGAGGGGACTCAAGCGTCAGCCCGCAGCACGAGATCGGCGAGCGACTCGGCCACGTGTCGCGGCGGTGGATCGGCTGCGGCGGCTTGGGCCCGGGTGGAGGAGCCCGTGAGCACCAGGGCGGCGTCCATTCCCGCGCCGTGGGCGCCCGCCACGTCTGAGTCAAGCCGGTCACCGACTCCCAGTGCCCGGCCCGGACCCAGCCGCTCGAGCGCGGCGGTGTAGAACGCGGGCTCGGGCTTTCCGGCCATCCAGTCCGCCGGGCGTTCCGCGGCGGCTTCCACGGCGGCCAGCACCGCGCCCGACCCGGGCCACGGGCCGTCGGGCATGGGATAGGTGGCGTCCCGTGAGGTGCCCACGAGCTCGGCTCCGCGCAGGATGGCCTGGGTGGCGATCCGCAGCTCGCGGAAGTCGAAGCCGTCGTGATTTGAGACGACGACCACGTCGGCGCGTGTAGCGAACTCGGTGTTGTTGACCACCCTCAGACCCGCCGCCGCGACGTGATCGACGAGCGACTGGGCGCCGATGACGAACGCGGAGCCGCCGTCGCGGCGCTGGGCGAGACCGTGCTGTACCGCGCCGCCCACCGATGCGATCTCGTCCACGGAAGCCTGGAAGCCCAGGCGCCAGAGCTTTCTGACAAAGTCCTCGGCGGAGCGCTGCGGGTCGTTCGTGCAGAACATGAGCTTCTTGCCCGCCTCGCGCAGCGCCGCGACCGCCTGCACCGCCCGTGCGGTCGGGCGGTCCCCGAGCCACAGGCATCCATCCAGGTCGAGCAGGACGTGGGCGTAGGGGTCAAGTGCGCTGGAGAGGACCAAGCGACCCATTATCGCCGCCTCGCCTGCGAATGCCCTCCTGGCGCGCTCAAGTTCGTCGGCCGGGTGTCCGATACACGAGAGCGCCCCGCCCACCGACTCCACGGCCGCTCGAGCCGAACCGGTCACCCCTGACGGGCGCCCACCCCAGCCTCCGCTTCGAGCGGAAAGGATACCGATGAAGAATGACACGCTGCTCGCGGCGCAACCCGCGGGCGGCCTCAAGCCACTCCCGAAGGCGCCGACCGGGATCCACGGACTCGATGAAGTGACGGGAGGCGGTCTCCCGCGCGGTCGTCCGACGCTGATCTGTGGTCCGGCAGGCTGCGGCAAGACGCTGCTCGGGATCGAGTTCCTCGTCCGCGGTATCACCGAGCACGGAGAGCACGGGGTGTTCCTGGCCTTCGAGGAGACTCGAGAGGACCTGATCGCCAACGTCGCGTCGCTCGGCTTCGATCTGGCCCAGCTCGAAGCCGACGGCAAGCTCGCGCTCGACAACGTGAACATCGAGCCGAGCGAGATCGAGCAGTCCGGTTCCTGGGATCTCGAGGGTCTGTTCATCCGCCTCGGAGCGTCCATCGACGCGGTCGGCGCCGACCGCGTCGTGATCGACACGATCGAGAATCTCTTCGGGGCCTTCTCGGACACCGCGACGCTCCGTGCCGAGCTGCGCCGGCTGTTCCGCTGGCTCAAGGATCGCGGCGTGACCGCGATCATCACCGGCGAGCGAGGCGACGGGTCGTTGACGCGCTACGGCATCGAGGAGTACGTCTCCGATTGCGTGATCGTGCTCGACCACCGCGTGAGCGAGGAGACCTCCACCCGACGGCTCCGCGTGCTCAAGTACCGCGGCTCGCTGCACGGCACGAACGAGTACCCGTTCCTGATCGGCAAGGGCGGCGTGTCGGTGGTTCCCATCACCTCGCTGGGGCTCGAGCACGATGCCTCCGGCGAGACGTTCTCCATGGGCGTCGACCGGCTCGACGAGATGCTCGGGGGACAGGGGGTGCTCAGGGGCAGCTCGATCCTCGTGAGCGGGACGGCGGGCACCGGCAAGTCGACGGTCGCCGCCCAGTTCTGCGACGCGGCGTGCCGGCGTGGTGAGCGGGCGCTGTACTTCGCCTTCGAGGAGTCCGAGGCCCAGATCGTCCGCAACATGGGCTCGGTGGGCATGGACCTCGGGCAGTGGGTCCGCCAGGGGCTGCTGCAGTTCAAGTGCGTGCGGCCCAGCCTGCTCGGCCTGGAAGCTCATCTCTCCTCGATGCAGGACCTCGTCGCAGAGTTCGAGCCGTCCGTCGTGGTGATCGATCCGATCTCCGATCTCCTGACCGCGGGCGCCAGTCGGGACGTGTCGGCGATGCTGACCCGCCAGGTCGACTTCCTCAAGGTCAGGGGCATCACCGCGCTCTTCACCAGCCTGGACCAGGACCTCCAGCTCGAGCAGGCCAACCACCAGATCGCGGCCCTGATCGACGTCTGGCTCCTGCTCAACACCCATGAGATCAACGAGGAGCGCAACCGCTCGCTCTCGGTGCTCAAGGCCCGCGGGATGGCGCACTCCAACCAGATCCGAGAATTCCTGCTCACGGAGCACGGGATCGTTCTGGCCGGCCCGCACGGGCGTGGAGAAGTGCTCACGGGCTCTGCGCGCCTCGAGCAGGAGGCCAACCAGCGGTCGCGAAGCGGTCGGGAGCCCGGCGAGCCGGATGGCGGCGAGGGTTTCTCGCTCGACGTCGCGCGCGGCGACGGCCTCCCTGTGGCAGGCACGCGATGACCGTCCAGAGCGCCACCGAAGCCTCCGAGGCGATCCCGGAGGAGACATTCTGCCACCTGCGACTCTACGTCGCCGGCCAGTCGCCCAAGTCGCTCAAGGCGCTGGCCAACCTCAAGCGACTGTGCGAGGACCACTTGCAGTCGCGCTATGAGATCGAGGTCATCGATCTCGCCGACGATCCCAAGCTCGCCCTGGAGGACGAGATCATCGCGATCCCGACGCTGGTCCGGAAGCTCCCGGAACCGACCCGCAAGATCATCGGTGACCTCTCCGACTCAGAGCGCGTGATCGTCGGACTCGAGCTCTTGAGAAGGGATGACTGACCGATGGCAGCCGATACGGCACTCCAGCGGCTGGAAGCCGCCCTCGCGAAGCTCGAGGGCGCCCGCTACGAGCTCACGTTGTTCGTCAACGGCGCGTCCTCCTCCTCGTCGCGAGCGATCCAGGACGTCCAGGGGCTCTGCGAAGCCCATCTCGACGGCCGGTACGACCTGACCATCGTCGACGTCAATGACGATCCGGAACTGGCCATGGATCGCAGGGTGCTCGCCACCCCGACGTTGCTCAAGGATGCGCCCGCGCCCGAGCGCATGCTCGTGGGCGACTTGTCTGACAGCGACCGCGTCCTGGTCGCGTTCGACTTGCGCGACGCCCATCAAGTCGACGCGGGGAAGGGGCGATGAGGTCGGCCGACGAGCGCGACGCGCGCGCGGCCGACGTGGGCACGCTCCTCGACGAGGCGGTCGAGACGCTGCGGGCGATCCGCGCAGGTGAAGTCGACGCGCTCATCGTGGGCGACGGCGCTCCCGGCGAGCAGATGTTCACGCTCTCGAGCGCCGACCGCACCTATCGGATGTTCGTCGAGACCATGCGCGACGGCGCGGCCACGGTGTCCGAGGACGGGGTGGTCCTCTACGCCAACCGGCGGCTGTCAGATCTACTCGGCCGACCGCTCTCGCGGATCGTGGGAGCACCGCTGCACTCCTTCGTCGTGGAGAGCCACCATGCCGCCCTCGCCGTCCATGACGGAGAATCCGCGGCCGGCGACATGATCGAGATCGAGCTGATCGGCGGTGACGATCAGCCCATACCCGTGTGGGTCGGAGCCTCGACCGTCGACGTGGACTCCCAGCGGCTCGTGTGCCTCACGTTCGCCGACCTGACGCAGTTCAAGCGGGAGCAGCGGGAGCTGACCCTCGCCCACGAGCAGGCCGTCGAGGCATCTCGTCTCAAGTCCGAGTTCGTGGCGAACATGAGCCACGAGATCCGGACCCCGCTCAACGGCGTGATCGGGGTGAGCGGACTGCTCCTCGACACGGTGCTGACCGACGAGCAGCGCGAGTATGCCGATGCCGTGCAGACTTCAGGCGATGCCCTGATGACCGTCATCGATGACATCCTCGACTTCTCGAAGATCGAGGCCGGAAAGCTCGAGCTCGACGAGGCGCCGTTCGCGCTGCTGGATTTGGTCGAGGACGTCGCCTCGGTCGTCGCGGTTCCGGCGCACGCCAAGGGTGTCGAGCTGCTGGCGTGGACCGACCCCGACCTGCCGAGAACCGTCTCGGGTGACGTCGGCCGGGTGCGCCAGGTGCTCACCAACCTGATGTCCAACGCGGTCAAGTTCACCGCGGCCGGCGAGGTCTGCGCCGACGTGACGAAGGCGCAGGGCCCGGAGGGACCGAGGATCCGCTTCGAGGTCACCGACACCGGCATCGGCGTCGCGGTCGCTTCGAAGCACCGGATCTTCGAGTCCTTCCGGCAAGCGGACGGCTCGACTACGCGCGAGTACGGCGGCACGGGCCTGGGGCTGGCGATCTCCAAGCAGCTCGTCGGGCTCATGGGCGGTGAGATCGGCGTGGAGAGCGTCGAGGGCGAGGGCAGCACCTTCTGGTTCACGATGCCCTTGCAGGCGGTGTCCGGTGGCGAGGCAATCGACGCCATGCGCCCCGAGCTCGGAGGAACGCGGGTGCTTGCGGTCGATGACAACGCCACCAGCCGAAGCCTTCTGGAGCGCCAGCTCGTCGGCTGGGGCATGGCGTGCGCGACGGCGCCCGACGGCGATGCGGCGCTCGACATGCTTCGCGTGGCCGACGTGTCCGGGCTTCCGTATGACCTGGTGCTGCTCGACGCCCGGATGCCGGCGATGACCGGGACGGAGCTGACCGAGGCGATCCGCGCGACGTCGCACGCGGCCACGGTGCCGATCCTCATGCTCATCTCCTCGCAGACCGGGCGGGAGGTTGAGACGACGGCAGGGGTCGACGGCTTCCTGACCAAGCCCGTTCGGCAGGGGCGGCTTCAAGATGAGATCACACGGGTCCTGGACGTCGTGGGCCACTCCCGGCGCACCGATGGCGCGCCTGCGTCGGCGGCCGGCGGAGGACATGACGATCACGGAAGCCTGGTGCTGCTCGTCGAGGACAACGAGATCAACCAGCTCGTGGCCGTCAGGATGCTCGAGAAGCACGGTTTCCGTGTGGACGTCGCCGCCAACGGCCGTGTAGCGCTCGAGATGTGCCAGAGTCGGCGGTACGAGGCCATCTTCATGGACTGTCAGATGCCCGAGCTCGACGGTTACGAGACGACCGCCGAGATCCGCCGCCGTGAAGGCGTCGACCGCCGGGTGCCCATCATCGCCATGACGGCCAACACGATGAAGGGCGACCGGGAGAAGTGCCTGGACGCCGGGATGGACGACTACGTCGGAAAGCCCGTCGATCCGAAGGCGCTCGGAGACGCGATCTCGAGGTCACTGAGCTCGAAGAGCGATATCACGCCCGGCGAGGGCGCCGCGTCAGGCCAGGGGGGCATCGCGGCGTACCGACCGTCGAGCGGTCGGGCGCCGCTTCTCGAACGGTCCGCGCTCGAGGAGCTGTGCGACGGCGACACTGAGATGCATCAGGGTCTCGTCAGCTTGTTCGCCGGCCAGTCTCAGGTCTGCCTGGCGGACATCGCCCGGGCGATCGAGATCGGTGACGCCGGAGCGTTGCAACGTGCCTCGCACCAGCTCAAGGGCAGCTCGGCGAGCGTCGGCGCGCTCCGGATGTCCGAGATCTGCAATCGCCTGCACGAGGTCGGACGGGAGGGACCCATGAGCAGCGGGCCCGAGCTTCTCGAGGAGCTCGAGCGCGCCTCGGAGTTGACCCAGGCATCGTGGTACACCGGCCTTTCGACCGAGGTCCGCACGTCGTAGGGGCCTCTGCGCACCGGCGGGGCTCTCACCTATCCTTGCCGCCGATGTTGCGCCTGGTCACCTGGTTCTGCCTTGCCGCCGCCCTAGGCGCGCTACTGGTCGCCTGCGGCGAGGACGACGCCTCGCGGCCGCAAGGAGGGAGCGCTCAAGAAAAGGGCACGCCGGCGCCCGCTCCCACTTCGGAGGCGGGCTGCGAGACGGTCAGGGCCCCGG
>JACCYI010000255.1 GCA_013696535.1 Solirubrobacterales bacterium | reverse complement strand
ATCGCGACCTGCATCGCCTCGGCGTGCAGATCCACACGTACACGATGCTCGAGAAGATCGAGCCGGGCGCGTGCCACGCCTACAACATCTGGAACCCGGCGCACAAGGAGGTCTTCGAGGTCGACTCGGTCGTGCTGTGCACGCAGCGGATCTCCGACGACGCGCTCTTCCACGAGCTGCGCTCGGACAAGGCCCGCCTGGAGCAGGAGGGGATCGAGGGGCTCTACCTCATCGGTGACGGAGCGGCGCCACGGATGCTCGTCGACGTGATCTTCGACGGGCACCGCCTCGGGCGCGAGATCGATTCGGCGAACCCGGCTATGCCGCTGCCGTTCATCCGCGAGCGCCGCCTCTGGGGCGACTCCTCGAACGCCGACTTCGAGTCGCAGCTGCTGGCGTCGGCCGACGTGCTGCCGCTCGACCTCCTGCAGTCAGGCGCGAGCGTGCCGGCATGAAGGTGGCGGTATGCGTCAAGCAGGTCGCTGCGCTCGACGACGAGTTCGAGATGCTCGACGGGGGTGCGGGGGTCGACCCCGACTTCGTCGAGCGCGATCTCAACGAGTGGGACACCTTCTCGATGGAAGCCGCGCTGCAGCTGCGTGACGCGGCGGGAGAGGGGGAGGTCGTCGTCGTCACCGTCGGCGACGACGAGGCCGACGAAGCCCTGCTGGCCTGCCTGGCGATGGGCGCCGACCGGGCCATCCGCGTCTGGGACGACGCGCTCGAGGGCGCTGATGCCCTGGCGGTGGCCCGCGTGCTGGCCTCGGCGCTCGAGCGGGAGTCAGCGGACCTCCTGCTCTGCGGTGTCCAATCCTCGGACGCTGTCAACGGTGCCACGGGCGTGGCGGTCGCCGCGCACCTCGGCCTGCCGCACGTTGCGGTCGTCCGCCGGCTCGACTACGACGCGAGCGGTCCGACCGCCACCGTCGAGCGCGAGCTCGAAGGCGGGCTCATAGAGGTGTTGCGCGTCCGCTGCCCTGCGCTGCTGACCATCCAGACCGGCATGAACGAGCCGCGCTACGCGACGCTGCGGGCGATCAAGCAGGCGCGCGACAAGCCGCTCGAGGAAGTCGATCTCGACGGGCTCGGCCTCGACGCGGACGCGGTTGAGAGTGCGGCCGGGTCGCAGATCCGCAGCCTGGCCCCGCCGGAGAAGGGCGGGGGGGCGGAGATGCTCTCGGGCTCTCCGGCTGACGTGGCCGCCCGTATCGCCGACATCGTCAAGGAGCGGATGAGCGCATGAGCGGCGTCCTGGTCGTTGCAGAGACGCGGCGGGGTGAGCTGCGCGAAATCTCGCTCGAGCTGATCGCCGCGGGGCTGGGCGTGAAGGAGGCCGCGGGCGGGCGCCTGCTGGTCGCGGCCATCGGCTCGCAACCGGAAGGGCTGGGCGCCGAAGGCGTCGACGAGGTCCTCACCGTGACCTCACCGGTCGAGCACTTCGAGGCGCACGTCGCCCAGGCAGCACTCGAACGGCTCATCGAGGAAGAGGAGCCCGACCTCGTCCTGCTCGGCCACACGATCGACTCCATGGGCTTCGGGCCCGCGGTCGCCGTTCGCAGCGGCTTGGGCTTCGCGAGCGACGTGATGGAGGTCGGCTGGGGCGATGGTCCGATCGCCAGAAGGGGGGCATACGGCGACAAGCTCGTTGCGGAGCTCGGCTTCCCCGGCAAGCAGCGGACGCTGATGATGGTGCGGCCCGGGGCGTACGAGCCGGTGACCGGCGGGGGGAGCCCACCGCCGGTGCGCGCCGTCGAGGTCTCTGTCGATCCAGGCCTGATCGCGACCGAGCACGTCGAGTTCCGCGAGGCCGATGTCGGCGACGTCGACATCACGAAGGCCGACTTCCTGCTCTCCGTCGGACGGGGCATCGAGGACAAGGACTCGATCCCGCAGTTCGAGGCGCTCGCGGAGCGCATGGGGGCCACGCTGAGCGTGTCACGTCCGCTGGTCGACGCGGGCTGGATGTCCAACGCACGCCAGGTCGGCCAGTCGGGCAAGACCGTCAAGCCTGCGGTCTACCTCGCCCTCGGGATCTCGGGGGCGGTCCAGCACCTGGCCGGCATGCAGAAGGCCCAGACGATCATCGCCGTCAACTCCGACCCGGAAGCGCCGATCTTCGGCGTCGCGCACTTCGGCGCCGTCGCCGACCTCTTCGACGTCGCCGAGCAGCTCGAGCAGCACTTCGAGTAGGGCTCTCACGGCGCCCCGAACGTGACCCCATCGATCGCCGCAGCCGAGAAGACCCGCGAGGTCTTCTGGCACTTCCCGACCTGGCTGGAGATCCTCTGGTACGTGCTCGCGGTGGCCTCTGTGGGCGTCTTCTTCTACGGGGTGGCGCGGCACGTGGCCAAGTGGCGGCGCGGTCATGCCGGCCAGATGCCCCCGGCTCGCGAGCTGCCGGGGAGGGTGTGGGCGGCGACCCGGATGGTCGTCTCGCACGCCTCGATCAAGATGCGCGACCCCTACGTGGGCTGGGCGCACCGTGCGATCTTCTACGGCTTCGTGGTGCTGGCCATCGGCACGGCGATCCTGGCCATCAACACCGACATCACGGAGCGCTTCTTCGGCTATCGCTTCTTCAAGGGCGGCTTCTACCTCGGCTATTCGATCGTGCTGGACACGCTCGGGCTCGCCCTGGTCATCGGGTTGGCCCTGATGATGGTCCGGCGGGGGATCATCCGCCCTCGCAAGCTCGACTACGCGCGACCGGACCGGGCACCAGAGGACCCCCAGTACGACCGGCGGACCTACCGGATCGGCGACTGGGCGTTTCTCGGGCTGCTGCTCGTGATCGCCGTCTCGGGCTACATGCTCGAAGGCGCCCGCATCGCGATGGACAACCCGGGCTATGACCCGTTCTCACCCGGCGGCTGGCTGATGGCGCAGGTCTACACCGGGCTCGGCTTCGGCGACGGCGGGCTGACCACCGTCCGCCACGGAATCTGGTGGTTCCACGGGCTGCTGGCGATCTCGTTCGTCTCCGCGATCCCCTACACCAAGGGTGCGCACATGCTCACGAGCTTCGCCAGTCTCGTGGTCCGTGATCCGCAGGCGGGCAAGCGCCTGCGGGCGATCGGTGAGCAGCGCGCCGACGAGCCCGCCGGCTATGGGACGCTCGACGACTTCGACGCGGTCCACCTCCTGCACCTCGACGCCTGCACGAAGTGTGGGAAGTGCCACGAGGCTTGCCCCGCCAACGTCACTGGGCGGCCGCTCTCGCCCCGCGACGTCGTCCTCGAGCTGCGCGAGCAATCAAACGCGCAGCTCCCCAAGGGCGACATCGGCGGGGTGCTGGGCACCTTGATCAAGGGCCAGGGTCATGGCTGCAACTCGGACTCGAAGGTCGTGGGCCAGGACGCCGTCCGTCCCGAGACGATCTGGGCCTGCATGCAGTGCAACGCCTGCGTCGAGGCCTGCCCAGTAGGGATCGAGCAGGCGCCCATCATCAACCAGATCCGCCGCCGCCTCGTCGAGGACGGTGAGATCCCCGCCAACCTTCAGTCCACCCTGCAGGTCATCCACAAGTCGGGCAACTCCTTCGGCGAGAACAAGCGCAAGCGCGGCCGCTGGGCCAAGGAACTCGACTTCGAGATCCCCGACGCGCGCAAAGAAGCCGTCGACGTCCTGTGGTTTGTCGGCGACTACGCATCCTTCGACCCCCGCTCGCAGCGGGTCACGCGGGCCCTCGCGCGGCTCTACAAGGCAGCCGGCGTGGACTTCGGCATCCTCTACGACGGCGAGCGCAACTCGGGCAACGACGTGCGCCGGGCCGGGGAGGAGGGTCTCTTCGAGTCCCTGGCCGAGCAGAACGTCGCGACGATGGCCGATTGCGACTTCAACCGGATCGTCACGAGCGACCCCCACTCGCTCAACACGCTGCGCAACGAGTACGCCGCGCTCGGGGGAGAGTGGGAGGTCGCGCATCACACGGCGTTCCTGCTCGAGCTCATCCAATCGGGCAAGCTCGACGTGGCCGGCCGGCTCGAGTACCGCGTGACGTATCACGACCCCTGCTACCTCGGCCGGTTCAACGGGGGGTATGACGCGCCGCGCGAGATCCTGGAGCAGCTGGGCTGCACGCTCGTGGAGATGCCGCGCAACCGGTCGAACTCCTTCTGCTGCGGCGCGGGCGGCGGACGCATCTGGATCCCGGACGAGCCGGGACAGGAGCGCCCCTCGGAGAACCGCATCCACGAGGCCGTCAGCCTCGGCGAGCTCGACTTCTTCGTGGTGGCCTGCCCGAAGGACGTGACGATGTACGAGGACGCCATCAAGACGACCGGCAACGCCGACAAGCTCGAACTTCGTGAGTTGACCGAGCTCGTCGAGGAAGCCCTGGTACCCCAAGCTGCCGTCGCGGCGCCCTGAACGCGCGCATGCACTCGACCAAGGATCTCTCCAGCCGCGACTTCACGATCTCCACGAACGGGCGTCCGGGGACCCTCGAATCGCTCTTGCCGGACTTCGGCCGCGGTGATCGGCTCGGGATCGTGACGCGCGAGCCCTGCGGTGCTCTCGGCGCGAGCACTCTGATCCTCGCCGCTGTCACCGCCTTCTATGACCGCCAACGGGCGAGCGGGGAGGATTTCTTCATCTACCCCGAGAATTTCGTCTTCCACGTCGGCCGGCCGCTGGGTGATCACGGCTGGCTCGAGATCTGGCCTTCCCATAAGGAGGTTGTTGTGGCCGACGACCCCGAGGCGCTGCTGGAGGCGATCAACGACCGGGCGGTGACCCGGCTCGTGCTGCCCGACCGCGAGCCGGGCAAGCCCGCTCTACGGCGCGAGACCCTGGCCAGCGCGCGGGCCGGCATCCGCACCACCCTCGCCTACGCCGAGGACGGCAGCGTGGCTCACGCGGACGCGGAGATCGTGGGCAACGCGGTCACGGAGAGCTACGCCGCGACCGTGCTCGAGCAGTCGACCGGGATACGGGCGGGCGCCCGCGAGCACGTTGCCGCCCGGCGCCGCGCGCGGGTTCGCGACGGCGCCGCCCTCGAGACCTACCGCCGGATCGAGCTCGACGAGGCCCTCACCCTGCTCTGACCCTGGATCAGGCCCGCGGCCGCTTCTTCTCCGGATCATAGAGCGGGAACGTGCCGACGGTAGCCTTCGCCGTGCCCGAGGGCAGCGCCACCTCGAGCTCCTGCCCCTCGACGCTCAGCTCGCGGTCGACGGTGGCCATTGCGATGACCTGCATGTCGAACGTCGGGCTCTGGCACGGACTGCGCACGACGCCGACCTCGGTGCCCTCGTGCAGCACCGTCGCCTCGGCCTCGGGTAGTTCGTCGCCTGAGATGCGAAGGCCGCTCAGCAGCCGTGGGGTGCCCTTGGCCGCGATCTCGCGGAGGGCCTCCTTCCCCACGAAGGGGCCGGGCTTGTCGACCTTGACCACGTTGGTGAGCCGTGCCTCGAACGGGTCGGTCTGGTGCGGGAAGTAGTCGATGTCGGGGAACAGCAGCCCGGACTCGATGCGCAGGGTCTCTATCGCCGACAGGCCGATCGGCAGCAGGCCGTGCGGCGTGCCGGCTTCGACGACGGCGTCCCAGAGATCGGTGGCCCGGTCCGGGGCGCAGTAGAGCTCATAGCCGAGCTCGCCCGAGTAACCCGTGCGCGAGAGCATGCAGGGCACCCCGCCGATGGTCACGCCCTCGGGGACGAAGCGGAAATAGCGAAGGGTGGCGATGTCTATGCCCTCGGTGATCGGGCCCAGGATCTCGCGGGCCTTGGGGCCCTGCACCTGCAGGTGCGGCATCTCCGCGGTCAGGTCGCGCAGCTCGACATCGAGGCCGCGGTCCGCCGCCACCTGCTTGTACCAGTCGAGGTCTGAGTCATAGCTCGTGATCGAGAAGCAGTGGTCCTCGGCGTACTTGAAGATCTTCCCGTCCATGATCATCTTGCCCTGCTCGTCGCACAGTGCGCCGTAGCGCACCTGGCCCACCTCGAGCGCCGCCATGTCGTTCGTGTACAGGAGGTCGGCGAGCGCGAGGGCGTCCGGGCCCTTCATGTCCCACTTGCGCAGCGGCGACTCGTCCCAGAGGTTGCACGCCTTGCGCGTCGCGTGGTGCTCGGCGATGGGGTCGCCGAAGTCGGCCGCCCAGGCCCAGCCCTCCCAGTCGGTCCACGTGGCTCCCGCCTTGCGCTGGGCCTCGTCGAACGCGGTCTGCTGCAGCTCGTTCGTCGCCACGTGGTCTCCCTGGTCTGGATGAATTGGTTCAAGTCAGCTTTCTACCGGACGCCGACGGAGATTGCCATCCCGCCCCTCCCTGGGCCCGGGCCGCGATCAACGCGTTGTTGAGGACCCACACGTCGGTGATAGGACCGACGCCGCCGGGGACCGGGGAGACCGCTGACGCCCGGGCCAGCACGCTCTGGAAGTCGACGTCGCCGACGATGCTCGTCTCGCCGTCGTCGTTCGTGACGGGATTGATACCGATGTCGATGACCACGGCGCCATCGCGCACCATGTCGCCGGTGATCAGCCCGGGGACCCCGGCCGCCACGATGAGGACATCGGCCTGTCTCGTGTGCTCCGCGAGCCGTCCGGCATCTGAGGTGTGGCGGTGGCAGGAGACCACGGTCGCGTTGCGCGCGAGGCCGAGGATGGCCGCGGGCTTGCCGACGTTCGTGCTGCGCCCGACCAGCGTCAGGTTCACGCCGTCATAGGCGACGCGCGGGTCGCGACCGATGGATTGCATGTGACGATCGAGCATGTGGAACGCGGCGGCCGGCGTCGAGGGGACGAAACGCGGCATGCCGAGCGCGAGCAGCCCGGCGTTCTCCGGATGCAGCGCCTCGACGTCCTTGAGCGGCGGCAGCGCATTGAAGACGCGCGATTCGGGCAGGTGGTCGGGCAGGGGGCGCAGGACGAGGATCCCCGACACGGTCGGGTCGACGTCAAGCTCCGCGATCTTGCCGACCACCTGTCCGAACGTCGCGTCCGCCGGCAGCTTCTCGATCCGCGACGACATGCCCGCCGCCTGCGCGTGACGGTCGATGCGTCGCTGGTAGAGCGCGGCAGCGTAGTCGTCGCCCACCAGCAGCGTGGCGATGCCGACGTTCTCACCGCCGAACCCCTCGACCTCGTCGCGGACCGTCTCCATGAGCTCGTCCGCGTATGGGCGCCCGTTGATCACGCTTCCCATCGCTCTCCCTTGCTTGCTCTGTACATATTTGTATAAGATCGCCGCTGAACACGACTGAGGGGTCGAAGGTGTCTTTCTTGTTGGCTTGTCCGAACTGCGGCGTCCGTGAGGTCACGGACTTCGGTTTCGGCGGTGAGATCTCAGAGCGTCCGGCGTCACGTCCTTCCTGGCGCGAGCTCAACGCGTACAACTACTTCCGCCGCAACGTGGCGGGGGTCCAACGCGAGTGGTGGTATCACCGCTCCGGTTGCCGTGCGTGGTTCATCGCCGAGCGCGACACGCGGACCAACGCGGTGCAGTGGACGGCGCTCCCCGGCGCGCTGCCCGGCGCGGACCCGTCGCCGCCGACCTCCCCGTCAGCCGGTCAGGCCTCGGCCGCGTGACCCGCCTCGATCCTCAGCCCGGCGAGCGGATCGCGCGCTCGACCACGCTCTCCTTCACCTTCGACGGCAAGAAGGTCAAGGCGCTCGAAGGCGACACGATCGGGTCTGCGCTGTACGCGTCAGGCCGCCGGACCTTCACGCGGTCCTTCAAGTACCACCGCCCGCGCGGCCTGTTGTGTTGCGCCGGCCAATGCGCGAACTGCCTCGTCGACGTCGACGGCGCCCCTGGCGTGCGGGCCTGTACCGAGCCGGTGCGCGAGGGAATGCAGGTCGTGCATCAGAACGCCCGGCCGAGCCTTGACTTCGACGTCATGAGGGCGACGGACTTCTCCGGTCCGCTCACGCCTCCCGGCTTCTACTACAAGACCTTCATCCGCCCCCGGAAGCTGTGGCCGCTGTACGAGAAGGTGCTGCGCGGCGCGGCAGGTCTGGGGCGCCTGGCCGAGAGCCAGCCTGAGCGCGAGTGGCGCACGGAATACCGGCGCCGCCACGCCGACGTGCTCGTGATCGGCGGTGGAGCGGCGGGGTTGCACGCGGCGATCGCCGCCGCGCGCGGCGGCGCCGACGTCGTGCTCGCCGACGAGGGCCTCGAGCCCGGTGGACGGCTGCTCGTCGAGGGCGGCCACGAGACGGCTCGTGCTCTGGCGTCCGAGGCCCGGAAGGCCGGCGTCGAGGTGTTGTCGGGCGCTCCTGCCCTCGCCTACTTCGACGGGCTCGTACCGGTCTGGCAGGGCGACACGCTGCACCAGATCCGTGCCCGCCGCCACGTCTTCGCCACGGGGTGCATCGAGCAGCCGCTCGTATTCGCCCAGAACGACCTCCCGGGCGTGATGCTGTCAGGCGGCGCCGTGCGGCTGGCCTCGCTCTACGGGGTCTCCCCGGGCCGCCGCGCGGTCGTGGCGACCACGTCTGACCGCGGCCTGGACGCGGCGCTCGCGCTGCGCGCGACGGGCGTCGAGATCGTCGCGGTGGCGGATGCGCGCCCTGCGCCCTCCGGGCCGGCTCGCCATGCGCTCGCCAAGGGGGGAACGCTCTTCTTCGCCGGGTGCACGGTGGTCGAGGCCAAGGGCCGCAAGGCCGTCACCGGCGCGGTCGTCGGCCTGATCGACGGCGCGTCTGGCGCCGAGGGGTCGCTGACCTTCCCATGCGACCTGATCGTCGTCTCGGGCGGAGCGGCGCCTGCTTCGTCGCTGGCGCTCCAAGCGGGGGCACGCACCGTCTATGACCCGAAGGTGGGCCACTTCGCGCTCACCGAGCTGCCGGATGGCGTACTCACCGCCGGTGAGCTGACCGGACATGGCGCACCCGACGCGGCCGCGCTCTCAGGTGAGCTCGCCGGTACCCAGGCCGCCCGCGAGTTGGGGTTCGAGTCGGAACTGCAAGCGTCACAGAACGGCGCCGGCGGGCACGAGCGCCTGGCGGCGC
The DNA here is from genome assembly GCA_013696535.1 of Solirubrobacterales bacterium. The sequence goes on along the minus strand of JACCYI010000255.1, from coordinate 1,405 downwards.
TCACGGCCGCCGCGCCCGACGTGGTGGTCGCGCCGTCGAAGATGGGTGACGGCCGCGGCAAGTGCTTCGCGTGCATCTGCGAGGACGTGACCGCGAAGGACGTGCACTTGAGCGTGGAAGAGGGCTATGACTCGATCGAGCTCTCCAAGCGCTATACGACGGTCACGATGGGACCGTGCCAGGGCCGGATGTGCCAGGTGCCCTCGATTCGCTTGATGGCCCAGGAGACGGGCCAGAGCCTGCAGGACGTCGGCACCACCACCGCTCGGCCGCCGTGGTCGACGGTGCCGATGGGCGCGCTGGCGGGCCGGCCGATCGAGCCGGCCAAGCGCTCTTCGATCCACGGACGCCACCGCGAGCTCGGAGCCACCGTGCAGTGGGCGGGCGACTGGCGGCGGGCCTACGACTACGGGGATCCCGAGGGCGAGGCGCATAACGTCCACCAGGCGGCGGGGCTGATCGACGTCTCCACGCTCGGCAAGCTCCTCGTCCGGGGTCCGGACGCCGGGGCGTTCCTGGACATGATGTACCCCAACCGGTTCTCGAACCTCAAGCCCGGGCGGATCCGCTACGGCGTCATGGCCTCCGACGCCGGACGGATCGTCGACGACGGCACGATCAGCCGGCTCGACGAGAACTCCTTCTACGTGACCACGACGTCGAGCGGGGCAGGCGCCGTGGAGCAGTGGTTCTCGTGGTGGCTGGCGGGCTGGGACATGGACGTGCACATGACGGACCTCACCCAAGGGCTGTCGGCGATCAACCTCGCCGGGCCCAAGGCACGCGAGATCCTGTCGTCGGTCTGCGATCTGGACTGCTCCAACGAGGCCTTCGCCTACCTCGACGGCAAGCGGGCGGCGGTGGCCGGGGTGGAGTCGCTGCTCCTGCGCATCGGGTTCGTCGGCGAGGTGGGGTACGAGATCCACTGCCCCGCTTCGCACGGCGAGCACGTCTGGGACGCGCTGCTCGAGGCGGGCGCCTCCCACGGCGTGCGGCCCTTCGGGCTCGAGCCGCAGCGCATCCTGCGCCTGCAGAAGATGCATATCCTGATCGGTCAGGACACCGACTCAGAGTCAACGCCCTACGCCGCCGGGATGCCCTGGATCGTCAAGCTCGACAAGGATCAGAACTTCATGGGGCGCTGGGCGCTCGAGCATCTCTCGGAGACCACGCCAGAGACGGCGCTGGTCGGCTTCACGATGGCCAACGGCCACGTGCCGACGGAGGGCTCGGTGGTGCTCGAGGATGGTCAGCCTGCCGGCCAGGTGACCAGTGCCCGGCATTCGCCGCAGCTCGGGGGCGTCATCGGGCTTGCCTGGGTGCCGTCCGCGCTCGCCGCGGACGGCAAGAAGATCATGATCTCCGACCAGGGCCAGACCTACTCGGCGGCGGTCCAGACGACGCC
>JACCYI010000254.1 GCA_013696535.1 Solirubrobacterales bacterium | reverse complement strand
GAGAGGTCGGGGGCGGTTCCGGCCTCCACACTCTCGACGTTCGCATTCGCGCGGGCGAAGGTCAGCTCCATGACCCGTTTGCGGCCCGGGGTGCCGATGGCGGTGGCGGGTGCCGTCGTCAGCGAGTTCTGCCGGATCCGTCGGTAGTACGCGAAGGCGGGCACGTTGACGCAGCGGGCGAGGTAGTGGGCGCGCCGAAGGAACTCGGCGTCGCCCCCGAAGCGCAGCCCGGAAGAGAAACCGCCCATCGCCATGAGAAGGTCACGCGAGAGAAGACTGGTGGGGTGCAGCAGCGGAAAGGCGGTCGGGCGTTCCTTGAACGGCTCATTGACGTCAAGCGGCCACTGGATCTTGGCGACCTCCGGCTCGTCGCAGAACACGCGCATCTCTTGGGTCCCGATCAGCTCCGCACCGGTCTTGGCGGCGTGTTCGAGCAGCAGCTCGAGGCGGTGAGGCGCAGACCAGTCATCGGCGTCCTGGAACATGAACGCGTCGTAGCCGGTGTCCTCGATGACCTGCTGGATCAGACGGTATGGACCGACGTTGGCATCCGCGTGCAGCAGGGTCACCGAGGGATGGCGCTGGACGATGCGCAGCGGCGGGTCATCGCTAGCGTCGTCGATCACGACGATGCCGTCGAGCGGTCGAGATTGGCGCACCAGCGAGTCAAGGCAGTCCTCGAGCCACTCCTCGCACTTGAAGTGCGGGATCAGGGCGAGGACCGACGAGTGCGGGCCGAGGGCGTGACGCGACCCGGCGGGAGGCGTCCAGCGGGCCGGCGGTGCCGGAGTTGTCGCACCGTCGACCGGTGAAGCGGGCGCTGTGGCGGCGACGGCCGGCGGGCCAGGATCCGGGGCCGGGGTCGGGGCAGGAGCCGGGGAGACAGGATCTGACGTCGCGCCGGCTCCGGGTGACGCGGCGCCGGGAAGCGAGACGCCCGCCCGCGTCACCAGATCGCCCAGCACCCGTTCGGCATCGAAGAACTCGCGGGCGATCTCAGAAGCGGCTCGCCGGTGACGGGGATAGTCCGCGGTGACGGCCTCCACGGCCTCCACGGCCTCGCTGATGTCCTTCACGGCAAACAACCCCTCTCCGGTAGGCAATGCGCAGTCAAAGGCGGTGTCCTGGGTGATCACGGGCCGGCCCGCGGCGAGGTACGTCGCGCTGCGATCGCTGAACCACCCCGTCCGAAATCGCACGTTCTGGTCCTTGGCCACCGTGAACTCGCCACGCGACCCGGCGATGTAGTCGCGGTAGCCATCCATCTCGGTCGAGAAGTCGAGCGCCGGACGGACCTTCCAGCCCTTCGCCTCGAGCTGCTCGCGATGATGGGGCTGGTAGCCGCTGAGCGCGAGCTCGAACGCCTGCCCCGTCCGCCGCGGAAGCTCGAGGAACTTCCGCCACTGCTGATCCTTGCTCCACGAGTACATCTCGCCCCCGTACAGGACGGTGCGCCACGCCTGCCGCCAGTTGCCCACGGTCGTGAAGCGATCCGCCGGCCCGTCGGGCCGGCCCGCCCAATCGTCGAGGACGACGGGCTGGCGCGTCGGCAGGAAGTCGAAGCGGTCACAGACGGGAAGCCGGCAGCCGGGCCTGCCGAGGTTCTCGGCGAAGGTGAAGAAGGCGCTGTGCGCTTCGAGGAACTCAAACGAGGCAGCCACGCCATCGTGCAGCTCGATCTGGAGCTGCACCGGATCGGTCTCCACGAACACGAGCCGGTCGCCGAACTCGGGGCGCGGCTCCGTGCCGCCGTGCAGGTTGATGACGAGCTCCGCCTCTCCGTAGAGCTTCGTCAGCGCCCGCCGGCTCATCCCGTAGCAGCGTCCGTCGTCGTGGAGGGCGTGATAGGCCCAGTGCCCGGCCAGGCCGTGACCGTCCATGACCCGGCCGATCAGCGCGGCGGCGAGGGCCGAACCGTCATCCGCGGCGCTCTTCATGAGCATCGTCGGCGTCCGCGCGTTGGCCTCGACGTAATACGGGTCAAAGCCAAGTCGCTCGAGCCCGCGGAGGTAGTGCAGGGTCTGCCACATCACCCCCGGAACCGGCATGTTCGCCAGCATCCCGAGCACCACGATCTTGCGGCCGGGCATGGTCATCGTGCCACCTCAGTTGCTCTTGAGACATCCGCCGAGAACGGCGGCTCAGCAGGATCGGGCGGCTCCGGCGGCAGGTTCCCCGGATCCTGCAAACCCAGATCGTCGAGCAGTCGCCGCGCCATCCTGGCCGCCTCGGCGAGGCCGTGCTCGGCACCACCGCTGCGCTCTGCCAGCTCTTTGAGTCGCTCCGGCGACCCGTCGCGCAGAAGCGGCCACGTCGCGCCGACGAGCAGCCATGCGGCCTCCTTGCCATCGTCGGCGAGCGCCGCGTTGTCTCCATCGCGGCTCGCCATCGCCCGTGCCATCTCGGCGAGGGCCGGCCCGCCTATGTCTCCGCCACCGGACTCACGGCCTTCGACGATGGCCTTCGTCAGCTCGGAGAGCCCGTCGGCGGACACGACGGCCGCCGCCCGGCGGCGCGGCGCGCCGTGCTGCGCCTCGTGGAGCTCCTGATAGAGGGAGCCGTTCTCGAGGAGCTCCTCGTGGGTTCCGCGCTCGACGATCCTGCCGTGGTTGACCACGAGGATGAGATCGGCGTCGCGGATCGTCGACAGACGGTGGGCGACCATGAACGTCGTGCGGTTCTCCATGAGACGCTCGAGGGCTTCGAGGATCACCGCCTCCGTGCGCGAGTCGATGGCAGACGTCGGCTCGTCGAGGATGAGGATCGGAGCGTCCTTCAGGAAGGCCCGGGCCACGGAGATCCGCTGGCGCTCGCCACCGGAGATCTGCGCTCCCCGCTCGCCGAGGGCTGTCTCATAACCCTTGGGCAGCCCCCGGATGAAGTCATCGGCGTTGGCTGCGCGCGCTGCCTCGAACACCTCCTCGTCGTCGGCTTCCAGCCTTCCGTAACGGATGTTCTCGAGAATCGTGCCGGCGAAGAGCAACGGCTCCTGCGCGACGACGCTGATCTGGGCTCGCAACGAAGCAAGCCCCAGCTCGCGAAGGTCGACGCCATCGAGTCGAACGCACCCGCGCTGAGGGTCATAGAAGCGCGGCAGCAGGTTGAGCAGCGTGCTCTTTCCCGCGCCGGTGGGCCCGACGACGGCGACGCGCGAACCCACGCCGGCGTCAAACGAGACGTCCTGGAGCGTGCCGCGCCGGCCGCCGTAGCTGAAACTCACTCCTTCATAGGTGATCCGGCCCGCCGAGCGCCCGAGGACCTGCGCGTCGGGCTTCTCCACGATCTCAGGCGGCGTGTCGAGCAGTTCGAGAGCACCGCGAAGACTGAGGAACTGCTCCTGCAGGCTCGAAACCGTGTTGCTGACCTGCTCGAGCGGCTTGTAGAGGGACGTGATGTAGCCCATGACCACCAGCAGCTCGCCGGCCGACAGCTCTTTGCGCAGCACGCCGTAGGCACCGAACCCGAGCACGAGAGCGGTTCCGGCCGCGGTGGTCATCGTCACCACGAGCGAGAAGACGGTCTGGCGTACGGTCAGTGCCACGCGGGCGTCGACGGCCTCCTCGGCCTGACGGCGGAAGCGCTGGTACTCGTGCGACTCCCGGCCGAAGGCGATGATCACGCGAAGCATCGCCATCGCCTCGTGCACGATCGCCAGGGACCCGCCCTCCAGTGATCTGACGCGCATCACCCTCGGTTGGATGCGGCGTGCGTAGTAGCCGGCCGAGTAGTAGATGAAGGGCACGACCGTGAGCGACAGCATCGCCAGGAACGGCTCGATCTTGTAGACGATGAAGAACATCCCGAAGAGCGTCACGACGCTCTGAAGCAGCGGAGGTATGGCGACGGTCACCGAGCCGACCGCGGCAGCCTGGTTGTTGACCTGGAACATCAGGACCCCCGTGCGCTTCGTGTCATGCCAGGCCAGCGAGAGCCGGTGCGCGTGGCGGAACATGTCGCTTCGAAGCCCCAGGACCATGTTCTGGTCGAGCTTGGTGTTGACGTAGTTGTCCACGACCGCGAGCCCGTGCTCCAAGCCGGTCACCAGCAGCCCGCCGATGACCGCGATCAGGATCAGATCGGTCCGGCTCAGCCCGCCCAGGAAACCGAGAAGCGACGGCAGGGGCTTGTTTCCGAGCACGGTGTCGATCAGGATCGCCAGCGGCCACGGCGACAGCAGGGTCGCCGCTGCAGAGGCGCCGACCAACCCGAGCGAGGCGGTCGCCAGCCGGCGGTGCGGCTTGAGGTACGGGAGGACCCGCGGAAAGTCCTTGAAGAACCCCCAGGTGCTGGTGCGATCGTCGTCGCGCTTTCGGCGCGGCAGGCGCGCGATCGCCATCGCGGTGCGTGAGGCACGGCTGGTGACTCGGGCCATCACTGGCTCCTGTTCGTTTCCGCCGGCACGGTGCGCGGCTGGTCGGCGGCCTCAGGGAACGGGGTGACGGGGGTGGCGGCCGGCGACTTGAAAGCCAGCAGCCAGGGTGGCGGCGCGGCCGAGGCGACCTCGCCGTTCTCGCCAGGTGTCTCGGGCGCTGCTCGGGTGGTGTGCCTGCGTGCGAAGGCACGCTCGAGTACCGCCGGTCGGAACGCGCCGAGGGCAGCCGCACAGTCGTGCAGACACCAGGCGGCGAGTCCCAGGCCACCCATGCCGAGCCCCAAGGCCGCTACACGAGCCCCGTCGTTGTAGGCGCTCAGCGCCAGCCCGACGAGTGAGATCGCCAAGATGGTCCCCCCGGAAGACGGCACCGGCCAGGCTCGCAGGCGAACCAGTTGCCGGCCCCGGCCGTGCTCCTCGATGCCGGCGCGAACACGAGCCATGCCGAAGGCGCCGCCTCGAACTTCCAGGTCCCAGCGGTCGTAAGGGCCACCGCGCCGGGCGTCGTCGCCAGCGTCAGCGAGCTGTTGCTCCAGGTCGCCGAGCCGCTGCTCGGGCGTCGCCCACTGCTCGACCCAGGTGCCGTGGGTGCAGGGAGTCGGCACGCGAAGCGTCCGCGACCCGCGCCGCCGCCATGGGACCAGGCCGAAGTGCAGGCGACCGGCGAGCCGCGCCGCCGGCTGGAGGATGTAGAGGCCGAGCGTGAGGGTGCGCCTCAGCGGCTCCCTCCAGCGCACCCGCTGCCCTCGAGTGGCGTCGAATCGTGCCGCTGTCAGCGCCGCCTCGAGCGCCGTCGCACCAACTGCCAGAAGCAGCAGCGGCAGTGCCAGCTTCAGCGGTGACCAGAGGCCGTGCAGCGCGGCGAGGATCCCGAGGGCGGCGATGCCGAGGTACCACTCCGGCGTCAGCGTGAGTGACGAAAGCCAGCCCGGCCGCGTCACCTCGCGATTCTGAAATGGCGCTGAACCCCACTCGCCGTAGCGGATGCGGGGCCGGCGACGCCCGCGCGCGATGGCACGAGAGCTGCCATAGACGCTTCCCGCCCAGCTCACATGGCCGCGCCGGTTGTAGCGCTGGGGCCACTTGCGCTCCAGCAGGGCCTCGGCCTCGCCGTAGTGCAGCTGCTGACGCAGGTAACCGCGCACGGTGGGCCGGGGGTGATGCCAGACCACCGCCGACGCCGCGAAGCCGATCGTCTCTCCTCGATCCTGCAGACGCCAGCAGACGTCGACGTCGTCACCGGCGATGCGAAAGGCCGGGTCAAAGCCCCCGGCCGACCGCAGGGCTGAAGTGTGGAAGGCCATGTTGCAGCCCGGTACGTGCTCCGCCTCGCGGTCGGTGACCAGGACGTGGACCGGCCCGCCCGGCGCCCCGGCGACGGAGTTGGCGACCAGGCCGTCGTCGGGCGGTGCGAGGTTGGGGCCGCCAACCGCGACGTGCCGGCCTGCGAGAAGCTCGAGTACCAGATGGTTGAGCCAGCTCGGCTCGGCTCGGGTGTCGTCGTCGACGTACGCGACGATCTCACCGTCGGCCGCGGCCAAACCGATGTTGCGGGCTCGCGACAGTCCCCCGTTCGGCGTAGAGATCACGCGAACGCCGTCGAACTCGCGGGCGATCGCGGCCGTGTCGTCGGTGGACCCGTCGTCGATCACGACGACGTCGTAGTGCGGGTATTCAAGCGCTGCGAGCGCATCGAGACAGCCGCGAATCCAGGGCCCGCCGTTGAATGAGCACACCACGACCGTCGCCCGCGGCCATTCCCGGTCCAGGGCACCGATCGGGTCGGCGAACACCGTCTGCACGGCGGCCAACGCCGGCTTGGGACGCCGATCCCGATCCACGAGGCCGAAGTCCCAGTCTTCGACGTCGCACCCGCCACGGTGCCACTCGTCGGTCCAGGAGAAGACGAAGGCGCCGGCGGCTCCCAACTCGTAGGTGGTTCGCAGTTGACCGGCGACGCTTCGCGCCTGGGATTCGCCGCCATGGCGACGGCTGTCGAGTCCGACTTCGGTCAGAAGCAGCGGCCGCTCTCCGGCGAGGTTCTGCAGCCGGGCGACGTAGGCCTCGAAGTCGGACTCCTCCTCGAGGAAGACGTTGAAGCACACGAGGTCGAGGAATGGGAGATCCAGGTACTCCGTGCTCGGGTAGTTGACGTAGGTCACCAGGACCGAAGGCGCCTCCTGCCGCACCGCGCGCACCAGGCGCTCGAGGAACCGCTCGATCCTGCGCGCGCCGTGGAAGCGGACGATCGAGGCCGGTATCTCGTTGCCGATCGCGTAGCAGGAGACGGCCGGGTGATCGTCACACGCGCGGACACCGGCACGCATACGCGCCTCGATCGAGTCGGCTCGAGCCGACTCGGAGAGGAACGTCAGGTGCTGCTCCCACGGCAACCCGACCATGACTCGCAGGCCGGTCGACCAAGCCAGATCCAGCAGCCACCGCGGCGGAACCGTGTAGGTGCGCACGGTGTTGATCCGGGCCTGCTTCATCTGAGCGAAATCGGCGAGGACCTGGTCGCGTGAGGGAAACGGCCCTCCCCCGTGCTCGGCGAAGGTCCCGTAGGTGGCCCCTCGCATGAGCACCCGTCCATCACCCGCATACAGCCATTTACCGACCGCGCGGACGGGTATGTCCAACTGCTGGCGATCGGCTTCCACGCCTTAGGTCTCGGCAACCCATCCACGGTCCTTTAGTGCTCGGATCGTGAGGGAGGCGGCCATTCCGACACCGCTTTCCGGCGTACCGGATGAGGCTCAGCGGGTACGTCTGCGCACGTGCACCGGCACGAGCGCCACGCCCGGCGCCTCGTAGCGCACGATCTCGGCTCTCACAGACTGCTTGACTCGCTCCAGGCTGGCGATCTCCTGCTGCAGTCCCGCCGCGCGGCGCTCGAGCGCCTCGACCTTGCGCTGCATGCGTGCGATCTGGCCTTCGAGCTCGAAGACCCGCTCAACGCCTGCGAGGTTCATGCCGAGCTCGACGGTCATCTGCTGGATCCTGCGCAGACGGTCCACGTCGGCCGCGGAATACAGCCGCGTGCCCTTGGGCGAGCGCTTGGGCTGGATCAGCCCGCGGGCCTCGTACATGCGAAGGGTCTGCGGGTGCATCTCGGCCAGCTCCGCGGCCACGGAGATCATGAAGACGCCGCGCTCGACGTCCACCGTCGCCGTGATCCGGGTGCCTCGGGCCGCCATCAGGCCGGCTCCTTGCGCCCGACGCCGGCTGCCCGCAGCATGTTCTCGCGAGGATTGCCGTTCATGGTCTCCGAAAGCGCGTCGACCGCTTCGCGCTGCTCCGTTGAGAGCGTGCTCGGAATGTCGATGACGAAGCGATAGTGGATGTCACCGCGGCCCGAGGCTCCGAGCTTCGGTGGACCTTCGCCGCGCAGCCGTTGCACCGTCCCGTGCTTGGTGCCGGGCGCCACCCGCAGGCGCTTGGTGCCGTCAAGTGTGGGCACCTCCACGTCGGCCCCCCGGCTGGCTTCGGCGAAGGTGATGGGCACTTCCACCTCCAGGTTGTCCCCCTTGGCCTCAAACACGGCGGACGGCTGGACCCGAGTGATGACGAAGAGATCGCCGGACAGGCCACCGCGCATGCCCGCCTCTCCCTTGCCAGCCAAACGGATGCGCGACCCGTCCTTGACGCCCGCCGGGATGTTGACCCGGTAGCGCTTGAGCTCGCGCTTGCGCCCCTCGCCACCGCAGGTCGGGCAGGGCGTCTCGATGACGGTCCCCGAGCCACCGCAACGATGGCACGGACGCGAGATGGAGAACAGGCCCTGGCCCTCGGACTCCACACCCCGGCCCTGGCAGATCGGGCAGACGATCGGCTGGGTTCCGGGGCGTGCACCCGAGCCACGGCAGGTCGGGCAGGGCGCATGGGTGGCCACCGACACCGGAACCTGCGCCCCCTCGACCGCCTGGTCGAAGGACAGCGAGACCTCCGTCTCGAGGTCACGGCCCTTCTCCTGGGCGGGCTTGGTCCGGGTGCCGCCGCGGTTGCGGACACCCTCGGTCGCTCCCCCGAACAGGTCGGACAGGATGTCCGAGAAGGACCCGGCCTCAAAGCCACCGCTGCCCTGGCCGCTGCCTCCGAACGGGCTGCCGCCCGGGAAGGCGAAGCCACCGCGGTCGTAGGCCTTGCGCTTGTCGGCGTCCGACAGTACGTCGTGAGCCTCGGAGATCCGCTTGAACTTCTCCTCAGCCGCCTTGTCACCCGGGTGGAGGTCGGGATGGTGCTGTCGGGCCAGCTTGCGATAGGCCTTCTTGATGTCGTCCTGGGAAGCCTTCTTGTCCACTCCCAGGACCTTGTAGTAATCCGTGTTGCGCGAGGGCACGCCGTGCTTCTCCCCTACGCCGCCACGACGACCCGCGCGGGCCGCAGCACGGAGCCGTTGAGGCGGTAGCCCTGCTGGTAGACCTCGACGACCGTGCCGGTCGCCGCCCCCTCCGTGGGAAGCTGGGCCATCGCCTCGTGCTGCTCGGGATCGAAGCGCTCGCCCTGCGGTGAGTAGGCCTGGATGCCGGCGCGGCCCAGCGCCTTGGCGAGCTCGTCCTGCACCAGCCGCACCCCCTTGGTCAGCTCGGCCGCGGCCGGATCTTGTGCGGAGGCCTGAAGCGCCAGCTCGAGGTGGTCCAAGGCCGGGAGGAGCTCCTTGGCCAGGCGGCTGGTGCCTCGATCGGCGGCCGCCGCGGCTTCACGCGCGGCGCGCTTGCGGAAGTTCTCGAAGTCCGCCTGCGTGCGCTGGGCGAGCGACAGGTACTTCGCGGCCTCCTCACGCGCCACGACGAGATCATCCGCCGGGACGACGACGGGCTCGGTCTCGACGGGCGGCTCTGCGTCCTCGAGCAGGATCTCACCTTCGTTCTCAGGGGAGGCGGCCTCCTCAGCCGCCATCTCTTCAAACCTCCCGGCGTCAGCCACCCGCGGCGCCGACGGTTCTGGAGCCTCGGGAATCTCCCCGGCGTCAGCCACCCGTGGCGCCGACGGTTCTGGAGCCT
>JACCYI010000238.1 GCA_013696535.1 Solirubrobacterales bacterium | reverse complement strand
GGTCCGCTCGTCATAGGTCCAGGCCTCCTGCTCGAAGCGCCCATGAGCCTGCATGAGCGGCGTGAAGGCGCCGAACTGCGCCCATCGCACCAGCAGCTCGTGGGGGCAGCGGGTCACGAGGCGCTCGCCGAGGTAGCCCCCGACGTCGTGCGACCAGTTCGAGAAGCCGGAAGCGGCCGCTGTGAGCGTGGCCGCGACCAGGGTGCGCAGCGACCAGAAATCAGACGCCTGATCACCGCCCCACGTGATCCCGACCGCCTGCTGCCCGGTCCATCCGGGCCGCCCGAAGACCACCCCGCGACCCGGATGCACTTCGTCGAGAGCACGCTGCATCGACCGTCGGTAGCGCAGGCCCATCCCCCACGCCTGCTCGGCGCCGGTGGTCCCGTCCGCGAAGCGCACTTCGTCGGGCATGTAGTACCCCTCGCCGTCGTCGGCCTTGATCCCCTCGACTCCCAGCTCGAGCACGGTCTTCGCCTGCTCGCGCCACCAGGCCTCGGCTGCGGGGCTCGTGAAGTCCACGGGTGACCCCGTGCCCATCCACCAGCGCGCGACGAAGGGCTCGCCCTCCGGCGTGGTGACGAAGTGCCCGCCCTCGGCGCCGGCGGCGTAGTTGGGCGCCGGCTCGCGGTGCAGGCGCTCGGATTCGGAGTCGGGCGGGCGCTGGCCGTCGGCGGACTCGAGATTCGTCCATGGCGTGACCCACACCACCGTGCGCACGCCGCTCGCCCGCATGCGACTGATCATCCCCGGCGCGTCCGGGAACTGATGCGGGTTGAACTCCCAGGTGTTGTACTGCGTCTCCCAGGGGGAGTCGATCACGATGGCGTCGAGCGGGATCGTGTGCTCCGCATAGCCGTCGAAGTCCGCCTCCACGTCTCGTTGGTGCTCATAGACGTCGCGGCTCTTCCAGTGGCCGTACGCCCATTCGGGCAGCAGAGCGGGAAGGCCGGTGAGCCGGAGATAGTGGCGCAGCCGCGCGGCCGGGCTCGGGTCGCAGATGAGGTGCAGGAGCAGGGGCCCCGCCGCGGCCCGAGCCGAGATCGCAACCTCGTCGGAGAGCTCGAAGCGCGTGCCGCTGCCGGCCGTCTCGAGCCACGCCGCCCAGCCACGGCTCGAGAGCACGAAGGGCACCGGGGCGTAGTCGCCCTGCGGGATGCCGCCGACGTCGAGCATGTCGGGCGGGCAGTCCGGGCCGGTATAGCGGCGATCGGCGCCGAGCTGGATCGCCCTGCCCCGCTGGTCGACGCTCAGCCCGTGACGGGCGCCGAGGCCGACGAAACGCTCCTCCGGATGCCCCCGCCAGACGTAGGCGAGACGCAGAACCGGGTGCACTGGCTCGAGGCGGAGCAGCACGCGGTCGAGGCCGGGGATCGTCACCGTGAGCTGGGCCCGCGTACCGTCGGTGAGCGTGAGCGTCAGGCGGACCCCGTCGGCGAGGGGCTCGAGCACATGGGCCTCGCCCGCCGCCACCGGGTCGCCGAGGTCCTCGTGCGCGATGACCCCTTCCGTCCACTGCACGAACTGGTCATGGACGACACCGTCGAGCAACCGGACACCGAGTGCCCGGACGACCCGGCGGCCACGCCGGATCGTCAGCTCGAAGGGTCGCAGGGCGATCGCTATGGACAGCTGCCCACGAACGAGATCTATTCGCCCGGCGGCGTGCTCGAGGGTGACGGCCGGACCGAGTGGCGGAGCGCGCATCCATTGTCCTTCCCCGCGAAGCGACCCAGAAGTGTGTCGATCCGGTGAAAAGCACATTAGGTCAGCTTGACGACAATCCGCTTGTTCACCACCTGGTCACGCGGCGGTACCCGAACGGTCACAAAAGTCGCGTATTTGCGGGCCATTCTGACCGGGACGATGACATACGGACAAGGGAGCACACCGATGAGCCCCACCGCCTCGACCACCCGGGTCGACCTGCACTGTCACTCGACCGCTTCGGAGGTCTCAAAGCTCGGTGTCCAGCGGGCTCTCGGACTTCCGGAATGCGCGACGCCGCCCGAAGAAGTGCACGCGCTCGCCAAGCGTCGCGGCATGGAATTCGTGACGCTGACGGACCACGACACGATCGCCGGAGCCCTGGAGCTCCAGGCGGCCCATCCCGAGGACACCTTCCTCTCCGAGGAGCTGACGGTCGGCTTCAAGGGCGAGCCCCAGGCGGTCCACGTCCTCTGTTACGGGATCACCCCCGACGACCACGACTGGCTCCAGGCGCACAACGACGACGTCGAGAGCGCCGCGGGTTACCTCGCCGAGCGCGAGATCACGTGCGCTCTTGCGCACCCCTTCTACGCGGTCGAGGCGCCGCTCACACCTCGGCACCGGCGTCGGCTGGCCGAGTTGTTCCCGATCTGGGAGGTCCGCAACGGCTCTCGTGCGCGCGAGCTCAACCTCCCGGCCGCGATCTACATCGACACCCACGGCGGGATCGGCGTGGGCGGGACGGACGATCACGCGGGCGTCGACATCGGGCGCACGTTCTCGGAGACCCCGCTCGCTCGCACGCCCGGCGAGTACCTCACCCACGTGCGGGCCGGTCAGGTCCAGGCACGCGGAGAACAGGGGTCGGCCGCCAAGTGGGCCCACGCGGCGATGGCCCTGGCCGTCCGCGCCCTGGGTCGCGGGCACGACGAGCCCACCACGCCCGACCCGTCCGCCGTGATGCGCATGGTCGAGCGCGTGATGAGCGAGGGCAACGCCCGCCGCGGCGCGATCGGGGCCGACCTCGGCCCGTCGGACGCCCGGGCCCTGCTCCGCGCGTGGCTGGCGTCGGTCGGCCTCGGTCACCTGTCGGGAGCCGAGCTGCTCGACCACCTGCAGGCGGACGACTTCTCCCACGCCGACCTCTTCCGCCGCGCCCGGCGCTTCCACGAGCGCAAGCTCGCCGCCGCGGTCGCCCGGGTGCTGGAGGAGGCCGGCCGAGCGGAGGGCGTCAATGTCGGCGCCACCGCCTTCGGGCTCTTCGACGCGTGCGTCGCAGCCATCCCCTATGCCCCCGCCGCCGCCTTCCTGGGCCGCGAGAAGAGCCGGCTCACGGTGCGCGAGCACGAGCCCATCCGGGTGGCGTTGGTGGCCGACGGCGTCGGAGGCATGCACGGCGTCACCCACACGCTCGACGAGATCCGGGAGCGCGGGGTGCCCGGCTTCGAGATCGAGGTGATCGGCACCGACGCCAACGTCGACCGCCGCCTGAGCGCGGTGGCCGAGGTCGACATCCCCTTCTACGCCGGCCTCAGGGTCGGCGTGCCGAGCCTTCCGGCGGTGGTGGAGGCGCTGGCCGAGGGCCGCTACGGGCTGCTGCACTTGTGCTCCCCGGGTCCGACGGGGGTCGCTGCCGCTCTGGTCGGACGCGCCATGGAGCTGCCGACCGTTGGCTCCTACCACACGGAACTCGCCGCCTACGCGGGGGTCCGCACCGGCATGGACCGCCTCGAGCTCGGCGTCCGGATGGCGCTCGGCGCCTTCTACGGGATGGCGGACACGGTGCTCTCGCCCAGCGCCGTCTCGGATGCCCGGCTCGCTGAGCTCGGGATCGGCGTCGAGCGGATCGGGCGGTGGGATCGCGGTGTGGACGTGGCGCGCTTCGGACCACACCGGCGGGTGCCGGGGCACTTCGGGAGCGAGGGTCGCGTCAACGTCCTCTACGCGGGTCGGCTGACCCGGGAGAAGGGCGTCGAGCTACTGGCGGACGCCTTCGAGAGCGCGCGTCTGCGCGATCCGCGACTCCATCTCGTGCTCGCGGGGGGCGGCCCGGAGGAAGGCATGCTGCGTGAGCGGCTGGGCAGTCACGCGACGTTCCTCGGGTGGCTGGAAGGCGACGCGCTCGCCACGGCCTACGCCTCCGCCGACCTCTTCATGTTCGCGTCGCAGACCGACACCTTCGGGCAGGTCATCCTCGAGGCACAGGCCTCCGGGCTGCCGGTCGTCGCGGTGGGCGTCGGCGGGCCGGCCGAGTTGATCGCCGACGGACGCACCGGCGTCCTCTGCCCGGCCGACCACGAGGCCCTGGCCGCGGCGGTCGCCGGCCTCGCCGCCTCGCGGGCGCTCCGCGAGCGACTGGCCCGGGGCGGTCTGGCGG
>JACCYI010000218.1 GCA_013696535.1 Solirubrobacterales bacterium | reverse complement strand
ACTCAGATGTTTTCGTTACTTTAAAGAAGTTCGAAATTGTTTGATGCATCGGGGTAGGAAATGCGACGGGAAACTGTGGAGAGCCCAATCTGCATTTCAGCCTGTGGCAAACGAGACAGATCTGGGCATGGAATTTGTGCCTGAGCACGTCATTGCAACCCGAGGTGCTGACGTGCAACTGAACTTCCACGGTGTTCTTGGATTTACAGACGTTGTGTTGAGGATTGTAACGACCATTGACGCTGAGCTAGCTGCGACCTTTGTCGGAGAAGACATCATTGTCGCACGCATCGGTACTCAAACCCAAACGCCCGTTCGGCGTAACCGGGGCAGATCCCCGGGCAATCAGGCTGGGGTTGCAGCCTGACGGACGAGGTCTGGAAGCGGCGGGATGATGATGGCGCCCGGGATGTGCAGGCGGTCGCCGAGGTAGCGGAAAAACGAGACTCCGAGTTTGTTGCAGGTCTTCATCAGGCCGAGCAGGACGTCGCGCGCGGTGCGTCCTGCCGTGCTCATGGTGCCACCGGAGATCTTGCGCTTGGTCACGCAGGCCCGGATGTCGTTTTCCGAGCCATTGGTGTGCAGCGGGATCTCGGGGCGCTGCAATATGCGCAGCAACTCCGCCTTGCGCCGGTGCAGGCGGGTCAGCAGTCGGTCCAGGGTGGCGTAGTCGGTCTGGCGCCTGAAGATGCGGTCAAAGCGCGCCCGCAGCGCCGCTGCCCGTCGTGGGCAAGGATCACACGCCCAGGCTTTCAGGTCGGCATACAGCCACCAGATCAGCGTGCGTGTCACCTCGACGGCGCGGCGCTGCTCGGGCGTGGCCGGCACGAGCTTGTGCACCAGCCGTTCGGCGTGCACCCAGCACAGCGCGTGCAGGCCCACCCGGAACTGCCCGGCGCCGTCCGACACGACCACCGTCCCGGGTAGCAGGCCGTGGTGGCAGATCGCACCCCACAGCGCGCCCTGGGTGGCCACCTGCACGGGATCGGGCGTGACCGCGAGCGTGTCGATACCGAGGTGGGCCAGGTGCGCCGCCCACGCAGGGGCATCGGCGAACAGCTTCGCAGGGTGCGCGTCCAAAAGCGCGATCACCTGGCCTGATAGGCCGTGCCCACGCATGTAGTCCAGTGCCGCCGGGTTCACGACGTAATCCGTATGCCCGGCGCGCAGCACGGACAGCAACGCCTCGCGAGACTTCGACGCGCCGGTCCGGAACACCGCGAAGCGGTTGTCGCCGATCTGAGTGGTGAACCCGTCCTTGCGAGTATGCCGGGCTGCGGTGTCATCCACCGTGATCCAGCGCGCGGTCGTCAGGCCGGCGCGGAGCACCGCCTGGTCCTCGGCCACGAAGTCGTCGAGCGGCCCGGTCAGCATGCGCACGACCTGACGCTTGGAAATCTCGACGCCGATCCCGTTCAGCAAGGCTGTGAGCCGTTCCGTGGTGACCTGCCCCTGGGCATGCAGCGCCAGCACGAAGCGCCTCAGCTCCGGCCCGAAGCCGCCGACGATCCCCGCCGGCAAGGCCGCCAGCACCGTCTCGCCCGACGACAGCAGCCAGCGCTCGCGCCGATAGCGGATCACCTCGGCCGAAAGCCGCAGATCGCGCACCAGGATGTCCTCGTAGCCCTTAAAGCGCGAGCCGGCCGGCACGGCCACTTCGAGCACCCGCTCGGCGGTGATCGCCTGCGCATCGCGCTTGACGCCCCGCGGCGGCTTGGGCCGCTTCTCATCCTTGCCAGCCGCCCCGGGCTGCGTCGCCTGTTCCATGCCGGACGGCCGCGACGGCGGACGCGGCGGCAATCCCTTCAGCCGGGCCACCTCGTCGCGCAACGCTTGGTTCTCAGCACGCAGCGCGCTGATCGTCACCTGCTGTGCGTCCACCTTGGCCTGCAGAGCTACGTTGTCCGAGTGCAGCCGCCGCACCTCGCCGACAAGGCGGCTGACCACCTCTCGCAATTCGGCCAGCGAAAACGCCTCCAGCGATGCTGCATCCGGCAACGACATGCCGGCTGTGAATCACGCCCGCGTCCTCAACGCAACCGCCTCGCCCGGGAATCTGCCCCGGTTACCACCGGAAATCGATAGAGCGCTGATCGTAAAAGGATTTCTCGTTTTGGGTGTTACCCTGATTTGAACCACGCCCCTTCGTTGTCAAGCGGCACTATTACCTCGGCGGGCAGATCGAGGCGGCCCGGAGCTGGCATAATACC
Source organism: Solirubrobacterales bacterium (assembly GCA_013696535.1). The sequence goes on along the minus strand of JACCYI010000218.1, from coordinate 241 downwards.
CTGGATACCTACCTCAGATACCGGAAGCGAAAGCCCTGACACCTCGGCGACATAACGCATTGCGATCAAGACCTCTGCATCACTTGCCGGTGGATGATCGAGGTCGCACACCGGGCTAGCATTACAGTTGCGTTTGCTTTTTGGATGAGTTGTGCTGCTTTTCCGTGTGACTGGGAGTGCGGGAATGACGAGTGCGTCGATGGAGACGATGCTGGATTTGTGGGTGTCGTCGTTGCGCGAC
>JACCYI010000214.1 GCA_013696535.1 Solirubrobacterales bacterium | reverse complement strand
TGGCTCGAGTCCGAGTTGGATTCTCAACTGTTCCTCGCCGACATGAAGAACGCCGGCGAGGTCGCCAGGATGGCCGAGGCGCAGACCGAAAAGATGGACCGCAAGGTGCTCTGGGCCTCGCTCTATGCCGAGGCTCGGGCAGAGCAAGGCGGCGCGCCAGTGAAGCTGCAATTCGACTACGTGGTGACGGACCGCGTGCAGCGTTTGCTCGACGACGCGACCGCTTTCCTGAACGAACTGCCAAACAAGCCCGCCGCCACCCCAAGGATTCGCGACGGTGGCGTCGACGACCATATCGCCCGCGAAGTCCTCGCCAGCCGTGGCCTAACTAGCCCGGTCGGCGTCGTCATGGCGCAGCCGCTGTCGGCCTATCGCGAGTGAGGAGGTCATAAGCCAAATGTCAGCATTAGTCCCCTCCGTCGCCCGCCCAACGGCCCCGGCCGGCTTGATGATGCTCCGCCACCGCATCATCAAGACCCTCAGCAGCCCCGGCCCCTATCTGATGCTGCTCGGCATCTTCACCTGGCTCTTCTTTTACTGGCTGTTCTGCGAGGCCCTCTCCCTGCCGCGCTTCGAGAAGTTGCCCGGCCCGCTCACCGTCCTCTCCGACTGGCTCTCCCGCGACCCGTCGCAGGGTATGTCCATCTTCGTTCAGGAATACTACGTCCACATCTTCGTCAGTTGCCGCCGCATCCTCATCGCCTTCGTGCTCGCCACCGCGATCGGCGTCCCGCTCGGCTTGTTCATGGGCTGGTCCAAGGTGGTCAAGGACTACACGTTCCCCATCCTCGAAACGCTCCGACCAATCCCGATCATGGCCTGGGTCCCGCTCGCCATCCTCATGTTCGCAGGTTACGAAACGCCGGTCATTTTCCTGGCGACCCTCGCCTCGCTGTTTGCCACCACGCTCAACACCATGCTCGGCGTGCAATCTATCGACGAGTCCTACTTCCGCGCCGCCGGGTGCCTCGGCTCGGGCCGCTGGGAGATCTTCCGCCACGTCGTCGTGCCCGGCGCCCTGCCGTTCATCTTCACCGGCCTGCAGATCAGCATGGGTGTCGCCTGGTTCTCCCTCGTCGCAGCCGAAATGGTCTCCGGCGACTTCGGCCTTGGCTACCTCATCCTGTCGTCTTACGTGAACAGCGTCACGGTCCCGATGGTCATCGGCATGCTGACGCTCGGCTTCGTCGGCTGGTTCAGCTCCGCCCTCGTCCGCCTGCTCGGGGACCGGTTGATGCAATGGCGGGTCCGCGCGCTGGCCATGCAGGGACGCTAGAGAATGGATTTGCAAAACCTCGCAGCGCGACCCGGCGCCATCAGCATCCGCCATTTGACGAAAATCTACGACCCGGAAGGGGTCAACGTAATGGCCGTGGACGATTGCTCGATGGAGATCGGCGGCGGCGAGGTCTGCATGATCGTGGGCCCCTCCGGCTGCGGTAAGACCACGTTGCTGAACGCCATCGCCGGCTTCCACTCGATCACCGAGGGCGAGATCTTCCTCGATGGCGAGCTGCTGTGCGGCCCCGGCAAGCCGATCGCCAAGCAGGCCGCCGACCGTATCGTCGTGTTCCAGAACGGCGCACTCTTTCCCTGGATGACCCTCGCCGACAACGTCGCCTACGGTCCCGTCGTGCAGCGGCGCATGCCCAAGGAGCAGGCGCTCGAGCGCGCGCGGGTCATGCTGGCCGAGGCCGGGCTGGGCAGCGTCGCCGAAAAATTCCCCGGCGAGGTCTCCTCCGGCATGGCCCGGCGCGCCGAGATCGTGCGCGCGCTCATCAACGACCCCAAGGTCCTGCTGCTCGATGAACCCTACCGGGCCATGGACGCGCTTACCAAGTCGATCATGCACGAGTCGCTACTCGAGATGTACGACCGCACCAAAGTGACGATGTACTTCATCACGCACGACCTCGAGGAGGCGATCTTCCTTGGCGACCGCGTCTACATCATGACCACCCGGCCCTGCCGCGTAAAGAAGGTCCTGCACGTCAATCTGCCGCGCCCACGCGACTACCACGTGCTGTCCTCGGAACAGTTCAGGCTTCTCGTCGAGGAGACGAGCGAGGCGGTGCACGAGGAGGCTATCAAGGCCTTCCGCGCCGGCGAACGAGAACTCGCGTAACCAGCATCGGACGGGGCCAAGCGATCATGCCGGATACGATCATCA
>JACCYI010000196.1 GCA_013696535.1 Solirubrobacterales bacterium | reverse complement strand
CAGTTGGGGCAGTGCGGGATGCCGACGCGCGCCCACAGGAGGCGCAGGTAGTCGTACACCTCGGTGACCGTGCCGACCGTCGAGCGCGGGTTGCGCGAGGTGGTCTTCTGATCGATGGAGATGGCCGGGGACAGACCTTCGATCGAGTCGACGTCCGGCTTGTCCATTTGACCCAGGAACTGGCGCGCGTAGGCGCTCAGGGACTCGACGTAGCGGCGCTGGCCCTCCGCGTAGATGGTGTCGAACGCCAGAGATGACTTGCCCGAGCCGCTGAGTCCCGTAATGACCACCAACGCGTCGCGCGGAAGCTCGACCGTGACGTCCTTGAGGTTGTGCTCGCGGGCACCCGCGACGACGATGGCTTCTTGGCGCGACATAACTCTGAACCAGTCTACGGCCGCCGCAGACGCTTCCACGCCCTCTTGTCCAAGCTTCCTTAGGCCCCGCTTGAGGAGCCTGCGTACTCTCACTGACAACGATGCCGTCCGCTCCCGCAGACCCCACCCGCACCCGCCGTCAACGCATGTCGCTCACCCGCGGCAAGGACGGCGTGCAGGTCGATCCGAGCCCGGACGGACGCGGGAAGCCGCCTACGCCGCCGACCACGCTCCGCCAGCGGATGCGCCCCTCCACCATCGCCGTCGTCTTCGTCCTGCTCGCGATCAACTACGCGATCGCCGCCGCCTTCAACCGTCCGGAGCCGACCGTCCGGGTGCCCTACAGCCCGGTCTTCCTCCAGCAGGTGGAGAACGGGAACGTGAAGCGGATCTCCACGGAGGGCACGACCGTGGACGGCGAGTTCAAGAAGGCGTTCAAGTACCCGGGCAACTCGAAGGAGAAGCCCGCGGCGAACTTCAAGACGGAGATTCCGACCTTCGCCGATGACGCGACGCTCTCCAAGACGCTGCAGGACAACGGCGTGGAGATCAGCGCGGCGCCCATCAACCAGGGCCCCGGCCTGATCGCCAACATCCTGTTGGGCTTCGGCCCGATCCTGCTCATCATCGGCTTGTTCGTCTACTTCGCGCGCCGCGCCGCCCGCCAGGGCGGGGGGATGAACCCACTGGGCGGTTTCGGTCGCTCTCGCGCGCGCCGGGCAGAGCCGTCCGAGCAACGCGTCTCGTTCAAGGACGTCGCCGGCATCGACGAGTCCAAGGCCGAGCTGACCGAGGTCGTCGACTTCCTCAAAAATCCCGAGAAGTACTCGCGCCTCGGCGGCCGCATTCCCCGTGGCGTGCTGCTCTCGGGCCAGCCCGGCACCGGCAAGACGCTGCTGGCCCGCGCGGTCGCCGGTGAGGCCGGCGTCCCGTTCTTCTCCATCTCGGCGTCTGAGTTCGTGGAGGCGATCGTCGGCGTCGGTGCCTCTCGCGTCCGCGACCTCTTCAAGAACGCCAAGGAAGCCGCCCCGGCGATCATCTTCATCGACGAGCTCGACGCCATCGGGCGCTCGCGCTCCTCCGGCAGCGGGATCGGCTCGGGAGCCAACGACGAGCGCGAGCAGACGCTCAACCAGATCCTCACGGAGATGGACGGCTTCGAGACCAACGAGACCGTCATCGTCATCGCCGCCACGAACCGGCCGGAGATCCTCGACGCGGCGCTCCTGCGCCCCGGGCGCTTCGACCGCCGCGTCGCCGTGCCGGCCCCCGACAAGGCCGGCCGGGGCCTGATCCTCGACGTCCACACGCGCTCGCTGCCGCTGGACGACGACGTGTCCCTCGACCGCCTCGCGGCCTCCACCCCCGGCATGGTCGGCGCCGACCTGGCGAACGTCGCCAACGAGGCCGCGCTCCTGGCCGCCCGAAAGGAGCACGACAAGGTTCAGAACGCCGACTTCACGGAAGCCCTCGAGAAGATCATCCTCGGCGCGCCCCGCGGGATCCTGATCTCTGAGTCCAACCGGCGCGTCACGGCGTATCACGAGGCGGGCCACGCCCTCGTCGGCATGCTCACGCCGGGTGCCGACCCGGTGCGCAAGGTGTCGATCATCCCACGGGGGATGGCCCTCGGAGTGACGCTCTCGGCCCCGGACGAGGACCCGTTCAACTACGACCTCGACGCGCTGCTCGCCAAGATCGACGTCGCTCTGGGCGGCCGGGTGGCCGAGGAGCTCGTGTTCGGGACCATCACCACCGGCGCGGAATCCGACATCCAGCAGCTCACCCGGATCGCCCGAGCGATGGTCGGGCGCTGGGGCATGAGCCCGGAGATCGGACCGGTTGCGGTGATCCCCTCCGACGGCTCCAGCCAGCTGCTCCCGGGCGTCTCCGAGGTCTCAGAGACCACCCAGCGGATCGTCGACGAGGAGGTCCGCCGCATCGCCGATCAGGCCCACGCCCGGGTCGGGCGGCTGCTCGCGGTCAACCGCCACCGCCTGGACTCCATGGTCGACGCCCTGCTCGAGCACGAGACCCTCGACGAGCCGGAGGCCTACGCCTCGGCGGGCGTCGAGCGCCCGGGCACCGAGGTCGAGGGGCTTCCGACGGTGGAAGCTCTGCCGGCGTCCACCAAGCGCATCGAAGCCTGATTCACGACACTAAGGCCTCGCCGCCGCCTCCCATCGGTCCAGCTCGCCTCCGAAGGACCGCGCGACACCCTCGAAGCGGCCGCGGAAGTCGCCGACGTTGACGTGATCGACCTGCAGCCGCCCCTCGGCGCGCACTCCCCAGCGGTCGTCCGATTCGGTCGGCTCGAGCCCCACGACGCTGAAACGCCCCGAATGCAGGAGCTTGCCCGCCTCGAACGCGGCGGCCTCGCTCGGGAACGACATGAAGAGCCGCACGTTGCGCGGGCGTGACAGGTCAGCCTCGTGCTCCGAGCGCAGAAGGTCCAGCAGGCGGAGATCCTCGAGGCTCGGCTCGGTCGCTTCCAGGACGATGCGGTAGTCCCCGGGCTTCTTGAACACACGAGCGAAGGTAGCCCGTGCCGCCGGGCCCGGCAACTCGAATAGTCTCCGCCTCGGATGACCGAGCTCGGGCCGGCAGATGCGCACCAGAGGCTGATGGCCACGGCCGCCGAGCCGCCCTTCCTGGATGAGGTCGCCGAGGTCTGGGGCGAGCGCTGGGGTGCGTGGGACGAGGTGGGCCGCCTGCGCAAGGTCCTCGTCCGTCGACCGGGCGACGAGCTCGAGCGCATAGACGCCGGGGCCTGGGACGAGGAGGCCCAAGCCCTGGTGGATCCCCAGGGCGGCTGGTACTGGACCGACCGCAAGCCGCCGGACTCCTATCTTGTCCGCGCGCAGCACGACGGCCTGACCTCGGCCCTGCGCGCCGAGGGCGTCGAAGTGGTGGCCGCCGAGCCGCTCGGGGGGCGCTACACGAAGTCGGTCTACGTGCGCGATCCGCTGGTCACGGTGCCCGGCGGGGCGATAGTGCTGCGAATGGCCGTCCGGATGCGCCGCGGTGAGGAGGCGGACATCACGCGCACCATCGCCGGCCTCGGACTTCCCGTCCTGGCGACGCTCACCGGCACCGCGACCGCCGAGGGCGGCTCGTTCGTCAAGCTCGCTCCGGGCGTTGCGGCGTTCGGCACGTCCATCCGCTGCAACGCGGAAGGCGCGAGCCAGCTCAAGTCTGTCCTCGCGAGGCTCGGCATGGAGCTCGTGGTGGTGCCCCTGAGCGGCTACACGATCCATCTCGACCTCCATCTCGCGATGGTCGACGTGGACAAGGCGCTCGTCGACGCACCGGGGTTGCCCTTCTGGTTCCTCGAGGACCTGCAGGCCAGGGGAATCGAGGCCATCCACCCCGATCCGAGTGAGGTCTGGGCCCTGAACGCGCTCTGTCTGGCGCCCGGGCGGGTGCTGATGGCCGAGGGCAGCCCACGTACGGGTGAGCGCCTCGCGCGCCGCGGGGTGGAGGTCGTGACCGTTCCCTACGACGAGATCCACAAGAACGGCGGCGGGGTCCACTGCTCGACCATGGAGCTCATCCGCGAGCCGGCCTAGAGCTGACCCGATTCGACGAGCTTGGCCCGGAGGTAGCGCAGGAACGGCTCCGGGCTCAGCTCCTCGCCCGTGACCTTCGCCAGGAGCTCACGCAACGCGAACTTCCGGCCGTGACGGTGGATGTGCTCGCCCAGCCACCCGCGCAGCGGCGCGAAGTCGCCGGCCGCGATCGACTCGTCCAGGTCTGGCAGGTCGCTTCGCACCTTCGGCCAGAGCTGCGCGGCCATGAGATTGCCGAGCGTGTAGGTGGCGAAGTAGCCGATCGCCCCGATCCCCCAGTGGGTGTCCTGCAGCACGCCGGCGCCGTCGTCCGGGACCTCGACCCCGAAGAGGCTGACCATTCGTGCGTTCCAGGCGTCGGGCAGTTCCGCGACGGCGAGTTCGCCCTCGAGCAGTGCCAGCTCGAGCTCGAACCGCATGACGATGTGCAGGTTGTAGGTCGTCTCGTCCGCTTCCACGCGGATGAGCGAGCGCGAGACGGCGTTGACCGCCCGGAAGAGCCCGCTGGCATCAAGACTCCCGAGGCGGGAGCCGAGCGTCAGGCGCAGCTTGGGAAGCAGCCAGTCGCAGAAGGGACGTGAACGCCCGACGAGGTTTTCCCACAGGCGGCTCTGTGATTCGTGCACGCCGAGCGACACCGGCCGGTCGAGGGTCGTTCGATCGAGGCCGGGATCGGTTCCGGCGGCGTAGAGCCCGTGGCCGAACTCGTGCAGGGCCGAGTAGAACGCCATGCCGAAGTCGTGCTCGTCGTAGCGCAGCGTGATCCGCGTGTCTCCTCGCCCGACGCCCGAGGCGAAGGGGTGCGGGGCGGGGTCAAGCCGCCAGGCGCCCGGATCGAATCCGATCCCGGCGAGGACCCCCTCGATCGCCGCTCGCTGCGCGGGAACGCCGAACGGGCCGTCGAAGACGCCGTCGTTGCGGGGACGATCGTCCTGCGCGGTGGCGGACACCAGGGGAGCGAGCCCGGCGCGCAGGTCGGCGAGCAGCGCAACCACCTCGGACGTGCGCATCCCGGGCTCGAAGTCGTCGAGCAGGACGTCATAGGGGTGCTCGACCCCCTCGAAGCAGCCGACGTAGCGGTGACGGAGCTCGAGGTGGCGCTCGAGCGCGTCGCTGAAGCGACCGAAGTCCGCATGGTCGCGGGCGTCGAGCCAGGCGGCCTGGCCGAGCGCGGCGGCGCGGCTCAAGTCGGCCGAGAGGTCCGCCGGAACCCGGGCGGCCTTCTCGTGGTCGCGCCGGGCCCACCAGACCAGGCGCGCGTCGTCCGAATCGGGATGCTCGCCTGCAGCCCACGGCTCGAGGCCTTCGAGCAGCCGCCCGAGCTCTGGAGAGACCAGCTTCTCATGGAGGGCCCGGTCAAGCGTGGCGGAGCGCTCGGCGCGGGTTGCGGCGCCCGCGGGCGGCATCATCGTGGCCTGGTCCCACCGCAGCAGCTGGACGATCCCCTGTAGGTCGGCGATCTCCTGAAGCCGGCCGCGCAGCGCCGCCAGCTCGGGCGGTGCTTCGATGAGTTGCCTCACTGATCGGCGCGGACGTACACGTCGTCGAGCAGACCGTTCAAGTCGATCGTGTCGAAGTTCTCGGCCAGGTAGCGCTCGGTCTCTTCGCGCGGGGTTCCGCTGAGCGCCATGTTCAGCGCGATCAGACGCGCGCCGTCGGCGTCCGGGGGCGGCGGCTCGCGCTCGATCTCCGGGGCCGGCGGTGAAGGGGTCTCTCGTAGCTCCTGCACCGCGCCCTCCAGCGCGGCGAGCTCCGCGGTCAGCCGCGTCGCGCTCGTGCGCACGACGTCCAGCAGAGCAGCGAACTCCTGCTCGAGGAGCGCCACCCGCTCGAGCATCGATGCGGTCGCTCGTGCGACGTGAGCGAGGTGCTCGTCCGCCTCGCGATGGGAAGCGTCGAGTATCCGGCCGCGCTCGACTTCGGCTTCGTGACCCATGTCGGCGACGCTACGCTCCGCGGCCTCGACGATGACCCGGACGCGGTCCGATGCGGCGCCGGCGAGCGACTCGGACCTGGGCGGGCGCTGCAACGCGTCGAACCGGTCGGCCAGCGTGGCGAGGTGCGCCGCGACGGCTTCGGGATCGAATCCCCGCCGCTTGACAGGGAAGTCACGCTTTTCGATGAAGGGACGGTCGAGCTCCACGGCGGGCGAGGATAGGTCATGCAAGGCCGGGCAGCACCGGGTTGCCCGCCGTGTCGCGGCCGAGCAGGCCGTCGCGCTCGAGGCCGGCCAGCACGCGCTCGAGGCGCTCGGGCTCGACTCCTTCGCAGCCCCGCCCGGCCTCGCCCGCCAGGAGCGCCGCGATCACGCGACCGCGCAC
>JACCYI010000190.1 GCA_013696535.1 Solirubrobacterales bacterium | reverse complement strand
GTCGACCTGATCCAGAACTGCGAGGTCACCGGCCTGGACATCGAGGGCGGCAGCGTCACCGGGGTCCGGACCACGCGCGGACTCATCTCGGCGAGACGCGTCGCGCTCGCCGCCGCCGGCCACTCGTCCGTGCTCGCTCAGATGGCTGGGCTCCGACTTCCGCTGCAGAGCCATCCGCTGCAGGCACTCGTCTCAGAGCTGCTCGAGCCCGTGCTCGGCTGCGTGGTGATGTCCAACGCCGTCCACGTCTACGTGAGCCAGGCGCACAAGGGCGAACTGGTGATGGGCGCCGGCGTCGACGCCTACAACGGATACGGGCAGCGCGGCGCCGCGCACGTCATCGAGGCGCAGATGGCGGCGGCGCTCGAGCTCTTCCCGATCTTCGGCCGCGCCCACGTGCTGCGGACGTGGGGCGGGATCGTCGACGTCACCCCCGACGCCTCGCCGATCGTCGGGCTCACGCCGGTCGACGGCCTCTACCTCAATTGCGGCTGGGGCACCGGCGGCTTCAAGGGCACACCGGGCTCAGGCTGGGTCTACGCCCACACGATCGCCCATGACGAGCCGCACCCGCTCTGCGCGTCGTTCGCGCTCGACCGCTTCAAGCGTGGCGCGCTGATCGACGAGCACGGCGCCGCGGCGGTGGCGCACTGATGCTGCTCATCCCGTGTCCGTGGTGCGGCCCGCGCGACGAGACCGAGTTCCACTACGGCGGCCAGGCGCACGTCCCCTACCCGTCAGATCCGGATGCCCTCGACGACGCGGCCTGGAGCGAGTACCTCTTCGTGCGCGACAACCCCAAGGGACCGTTCCGCGAGCGCTGGTGCCACAGCGCCGGCTGCCGGCAATGGTTCAATGTGCTTCGCGATACCGCGAACCATCAGGTGCTCGCCGGCTACAGAATCGGCGAAGCGGCGCCGTGAAACGCCTCGAGGGCCGCGGACGGGTCGACCGGTCGGCACCTCTGAAATTCTCGTTCGACGGGAGGGAGTACACCGGCCTGCGCGGTGACACGCTCGCCTCGGCACTGCTCGCAAACGGCGTCGACGTCGTCGGGACGAGCGTCTATCGCGGCCGGCCGCGTGGAATCAGCGCCGCCGGGCTAGAGGACCCGGGAGCCCTCGTGCAGGTGCAGCGGGGCGGTGGTTCGGAGCCGATGCTGCGCGCGACCGAAGTCGAGCTGTTCAACGGGTTGTGCGCCGAGGGCCTCGCCGGCCGCGGCCGCCTGGACCCCGAGCCCGACCGGGCGCTGTACGACAGGCTCTACGCGCATTGCGACGTGCTGGTGATCGGCGGTGGCCCCGCCGGTCTGGCCGCCGCGGACGTCGCGGCGGCGACGGGCGCGCGGGTGATGCTGGCGGAGTCATGGTGCGAGCTCGGAGGGGACCTGCTCGATGGGCCGCAGGTGATCGATGGCTCTCCGGCGCTCGACTGGGTCGCAGGAGTCGCGGCCCGTCTGCAAGCTGCCTCGGAGGCGCAGGTGCTCTGCCGCGCCACGGCCATCGGCGTCTACGACGCCGGCTACGTGCTGATCGCCGAGCGCCGGACCGACCATCTCGACCAAGAGCCGCCGCTCGGCGTCTCGCGGGAGCGTCTCTGGCACGTTCGCGCCAAGCGCGTGGTGCTCGCCGCCGGCTCACTGGAGCGTCCGATCGCCTTCGCCGGCAACGACCGTCCCGGTGTCATGTTGGCCGGTGCGGCGCGCGCGTACGTCGAGCGCTGGGGCGTCGCCCCAGGCACCCGCGCGGTGGTGTTCACCGGCAATGACAGCGGCTATGACGCTGCGGCCTCGCTCGCCGGGGCCGGAATCACGGTGGCTGCCGTGGTCGACCCACGGCCAGACGGCGACCTGCCGGCCCTCCCCGCAGGCTCCGAGCACCTCACGGGGAGCATGGTCAGATCCGCGGTGGGGGAGTCCCACGTGACGGGTGCCGAAGTGGGCTCCGGACGTGTCGTCGTCTGCGACCTCCTTGCCGTGTCGGGCGGCTGGAGTCCGGCAGTGCATCTGTTCAGCCAGGCCGGCGGCTCGGTGCGCTGGGATGCGCGGGTCGGCGGCTTCGTCCCCGATCGAGCGCCGGCGGAGATGATCGCCGTCGGCTCGTGTGCCGGGACCCACGCGCTCGACGGGTGCCTCGCGGAGGGAGCCGCGGGGGGC
>JACCYI010000169.1 GCA_013696535.1 Solirubrobacterales bacterium | reverse complement strand
TGCTGGAGATGAGTCTCGCCCTCGAGGAGGAGGCCCTCACCCAGGGCGACGCCGCGGTGCTCTTGAGCACCTTCCAAGAAGCTGCCTACTTCACCCGCGCGACCCAGCAGCGCTACGCGGCCATCGCGAAGCGCGCGGCCTTCGTCGGCGCCCTCGCCGTCGGCCTGGGCGACGAGCCCGCGCCCGGTGTGCGCGGCGCGAGCGTCGACGCGACCGATCCGCTCCGCGGTGAGTGGGACGTCGTCGTGCTCGGCCCCCACTTCGCTGGGGCGTTCGTCGCGCAAGACCTCGAACATCCCGCGGAGGACGACGTGGATCGCCGCTTTGCGTACGCGGTGACATACGACCGCGATCTCGTGACCGCACTTGCCACCCGCCTGATGCGGCGGGTGGCGCCGGAGCACTGAACCACCGGACCGGGCTCAGCTCAGGCCGCTCATCGCGGTGAGAGCGCGAAGCACCTGGTCGTCGTGCGTCGTCGGGGACACCTTTGGAATCACATGCCGCACGACGCCGGCGGGGTCGATGATGAACGTCGCCCGGGCGTTACCCATGGACCTCTTGCCGTACATCGACTTCTCCACCCAGGCCCCGTACTGCTCGGCGACCGCGTGGTCTGCGTCGGCCAGCAGGGTGAAGTCCATGTGGAACTTGTCGTGGAACGCCTTGACGCTCTTGACCGGATCAGGCGAGACTCCGAGTACGACCGCGTCGTGGGCGGCGTAGTCGGCGGAGTGATCGCGCACCGAGCAGGCCTGCGTCGTGCAGCCCGGCGTGTCGGCCTTGGGGTAGAAATAGAGGACGACGGGCTTACCCCTCAGCGAGGAGAGCGTGACCACATCCCCGTTCTGATCTGGGAGAGAGAAGTCGGGGGCCTGGGCGCCGGCGGAGAGCATCGACCGAACGCTATCGAGCACGCCGCCTCCGCCCCCGGTCGCCTCGCGCTGGCTTGCACATGCCGCGAGCGGCACCACCGCGAGGCGGGCACCAACGGCGCCATGCTCGCACTCTGCGTGCAGCTCACCCCCATCTGATTTCGACCGCCGTGCCAGGGCGTGAGCTTCGTCGGCCGCCGGCCGAAGGACACCCCCAGCACCACTAAACGCATAGTCCGTTCCGAGTGCCAGGTGCTATAAGTTTATGCACGTGAGCACCACCGTTTCTCTTTTCGGCCAGGAAGCGTTGAGGGCGCTGCAGCTCATCCGAGACGGAGCGCGTGTGGAGTCGATCGAAACCGAGACCCTCGACTGCAAAGAGGATCCGTCCAGGCGAGATGACCATGGACGGGCGACCGAGGGCGACGAGAAAAGCGATCCGGCTGCGCGCATCGTCGCCGCCGCAGCGAGTTGCCTGGCCAACCAGCACGGGGGCTGTGTCCTCGTCGGTCTGGACGACAAGAAACGGGGCGAGGCAGCTGCGGCCGGTACGCGCCTGTCGAGCCGGTGGCTACGCGAGCGCTTGCGGGAGCTGACCGTCCCGCCACTCTCCGTCGTCGTCGCCGAAGACGAGGTGGCCGGTGAGCGCGTCCTCATCATCGAGGTCCCGCGCAACGAGTCCACGGAGCCCTTTGCCGCCATCGTCTCGAAGAACGGCGGCCAACGACGAGCGCGCCGCGTCGGTCGCCAATGCCAAGAGATGAAGACCGTCGCCGAAATGCTCGAATGGTCCCGCGACCGTTCCGGATACGACTGGAGCGCTCAGCCCAGCGGGCGTCCGGTTTCCGACGCCCGGCCAGCGGCCATAGCTGCGCTGACCGATTTCTTGCGCGAGAGCGGCGAACCCGATCGGGCAGCACTCGCGGACCTGCCAGATCGAGATCTTCTGGCCCGGCTCCAGCTCCTCGCCCCCGATGGGCGGCTGACCCGCGCCGGCGAAGTCCTCCTCTGCCCTACCGACACTCCGCGTCTCCGCTACAGCCTGCGTCCGACCATGGGTGCCCGCAGCGCACAACGCGTTGAGCTTCCCCATCGCGGCCTCGCCGAGGAACTCCGCGCGGTGCTGGACGCGTTCTCATCCTCCAATCCAACGACCGCACTCCCCGCCACCGGCCTCGCCGAAGGCGCGGTCGACACCCTCCCGTTCCGCGCCGTTCGCGAGGCGCTCGTCAACGCGGTGATGCATAGGGACTGGAGCCTCTCCAGACCGATTGTCATCGACCACGCCGAAGCAGAGCTCATGGTCCATTCGCCCGGTCCCTTTCTCGACGGCATCACCGAGAAGACGGTGCTCACCACTCCATCACGCACCCGAAATCCGCTCCTCGGAGGCGTCCTTCGCTCTCTTCGAATCGCCGAGCGCGAAGGCACGGGAGTCGACCGGATGTTCATCGAGATGGTGCGCCTTGGACATCGACCGCCGACCTTCAACGAGCGCGACGGCGGCGTTCGGGTCACCCTCCGCGGCGGTCCGCCGCTTCCGCAGGTGCTGCAGGTGCACGCCACCCTCCCAGAGCGACTGCGCCAGTCGGCACGAGCCGCCGTGGCGATCGACATCCTTCGCCACAAGCCGTCGTTCAGCGCACCGGAGCTCGCCGACGCCGCGCAGGAGTCCGCGGACGAACTCGCAGGTTTCCTCGAGGGCGCGACCGCTGCCGGGCTGTTGCAACGCACAGCCAACACTCGCCGAGGGGGCATTCCCGCTTGGCGGCTCACCGACCAGCAGCGCGAGCTCCTGGGTTCAGTGCTTCCGTACTACGCACGCCCAGCCGAGGAGTCAGTCCGCCTGATCGGGCAGCTCGCCCAAGTCCAAGGAGAGGTTCGCAACCAAGACGTCCAAGACCTTCTCGGACTGACGTCAGCTCGGGCGAGCCAGTTGCTCAAACGCGCAGAAGGGGACAACGCGATCCAGCTCGGGCCGGGCGCAAAACCGACCGGCCGGGGCACGTTCTACGTGCCTGCCGAGCGCTGACAAAACCACTGTGGTTTCACCCCGGCGTGTCGGCTATGAGATATCCGCCCGCGGCTGGTTCCGGGGAGCCTCGCTTGCAAGGCGCATCGGCTGTGGCGGCATGACCATTACCCCTCCGGGGGTCACGAAGTAGGGCGACGCCACATCGATGGTTTGCCCCGGAGTCCCCTGCCCGGGTCCTGCTTGAGTTGCCGAACGGCGTTGCCCAGATCCCCGCGCACGTACTCGTACTCATCGATCAACCCCGACTCCGTCAATCGGAGCACGACCGGGCGTCCCTTCAGCACGGACAGCGTGACGTCCTCGCCGTCCTGGTCGGGGAGCGTGAAGTCGGGGGCGTCCGAAAGGAGCATGGTCGTCTGGCGTGCGCTCACGATCGGCGGATCAGGCGGTACCAGCGCGGCTCCGAGCCCTTGAGTGGCCCAGGCATGCCGGTGGTATCGGCCGCCTCGTCGCCGGCCAGGTCCCACCCGGCGAACGCGCCGACGATCTCCTCGCGGGAGGCACCGCGCGGCAG
>JACCYI010000151.1 GCA_013696535.1 Solirubrobacterales bacterium | reverse complement strand
CAACAAGGGCCTCGCGTCCGGTTTCCAGGCCGGTGTCGACGCCTGCCTCAAGCTCGGCGCCGACGTGATCGTCAACACGGACGCCGACAACCAGTACTTCGGCGGGGACATCGTGAAGCTGGTCGAGCCCGTGCTGCGGGGTGACGCCGACATGGTGGTCGGCGACCGCCAGGTCATGACGATCGAGCACTTCTCTCCGGCCAAGAAGGCGCTCCAGCGCCTGGGGTCGTGGGTGGTGCGCCGGGCCTCGGACACCACCGTCCCCGACACCACCTCGGGCTTCCGCGCCTACAACCGCGAGGCGGCGCTCGCCCTGCAGGTGGTCTCGAAGTTCACTTACACGCTCGAGACGATCATCCAGGCGGGCAAGATGACGGTGGCGGTCGACCACGTCCCGATCCGCACGAACGAGAAGCTGCGCGAATCTCGCCTGTTCCCCTCCATGTGGAGCTACATCCGCCGCAACGGGCTCTCGATCTTCCGGATCTACTCCATGTACGAGCCCCTGAAGGTCTTCATGACCGGAGCGATCTTCATCGGCCTGCTCGCCACCATCGTCTGGGGGCGTTTCGCCTACTTCTACGTCACCGGCGACGGCGCGGGCAACGTCCAGTCGCTGATCCTCGGCGCCGTGCTGTTCAACGCGGCGATGCTGCTCGCCGCGCTCGGGGTGATCGGAGACCTGCTGAGCGGCCAGCGGATCATGCTGCAGCGAACCTTCGAGCGCGTGCGACGAGTCGAGCTGGAACTGGGCGTCGCTCCCTCCCATTACGAGCCCGGCGCCATGCCGACCGGTCAGAAGCCGACCACCGGAGCCGCCGCGGCGCCGCATACCGGGCGCACGGAGGAACGCGAGGCGCTCGAGGTATGAGCACCGCCGTCACCCGGGACGCCGAAGGCACGGTCACCGGCAACACGTACGACAAGTACGGCTCCACCAACCCGATGGTGCGCCGGCTGATGTCCGGCTTCGAGCGCGCCCTGTATGAGCTCTTCACCGCCGCGGGCCCCACCTCGCTGCTGGACGTCGGCTGCGGGGAGGGCGTGCTCATCGAGAAGTGGGCGCGCGCGCTCCCGGACAAGCGGGTCGTCGGCATCGATCTCGAGGATCCCGCCATCCAGGCGGAATGGGAGCGGCGACAGGCCCCCAACCTCGAGTACCAGATCATGAAGGCCGAGAACCTGCCGTTCGCCGACGGCGAATTCGACGTCGCGACCGCAATCGAGGTGCTCGAGCACGTGCCCGACCCAGAGCACACCGTCGCCGAGATGGCCCGGGTGGCGAGCGGCCATCTGCTCGTCTCCGTCCCGCGCGAGCCGCTCTGGCGCGGGCTGAACCTCGCCCGCGGCGCCTACGTCAAGCAGCTGGGCAACACCCCGGGGCATCTCAACCACTGGTCCAGGCGCTCCTTCGTCGAGCTGCTGTCACGGCACGGGCAGGTCGTCGAGACCCGGTCGCCGTTCCCGTGGACCATGCTCCTCGTGCGGCTCTAGTGTCCGCCTCAGGACACTAGGCCTCCGTGGTGGCCTCGGGCGTGGGCTCCGCCCCTCCGGCGCCGACCAGCGACGCCCCTGGCGGCTACGGCCGCGGAGCCAAGCTGCTCTCGATCGGCATCGCCTCCACGGGCCTTGTCACGTTCGCCTACTTCTCCGTCGCCTCCTACGCGTTGGGGAACGACACCGCCTACGGCCAGATCACGCTTCTGTGGTCGGTGATGTTCGTGATCGTCTCGGTGATCTACCGGCCGATCGAACAGCTGCTCTCGCGCACCATCGCCGACCGCCGGGCGCGGGGCCTTGAGGACGATCACCCGATCCGAGCGCCGCTGATGTTGCAGGGCGCCTTCGCCGCGAGCTTCCTGATCGTGGCGCTCGCCCTTCATCGCCCGATCGAGGACGACCTGTTCGACGGCTCCGCAGCCTTGTACTGGATCCTGGTGGTGGGAGTGATGGCCTACGCCGCCTCGTACTTCGCCCGGGGATACCTGGCCGGCCACCAGTACTTCGGCCTGTACGGAGGGCTGGTCTTCCTGGAGGCGTGCTCGCGCCTGTGTTTCGCGCTGGCGGTCGCGGTCGGTCTTGCCTCAGGCCAGACGGCGGTCGCGCTCGGGATGGCCGCCGCGCCGTTCGTCTCGCTCGTGGTGGTGCCCGCCGCGTTCTCCCGGAAGGCCGCCTCGCCAGCCTCGGGGCCACGCAAAGCCGACGAGCTCTCGCTCGGGCGCAGCGGGCGGTTCGCCGGAGCGGTCTTCGCGGTCATGCTCGCCGAGCAGACGCTGCTCAACGCCGCCGTCCTGGCGGTCTACATCACGTCGGATGACTCCGGTGTGGCCGGATTCGTGTTCAACGTGCTGCTCATCGCCCGCGCGCCGCTGCAGCTGTTCCAGGCCATTCAGGGATCTCTGCTGCCCCACCTGGCGGGGCTTGAAGCCACGAGCGGACGCGCGGAGTTCGCGAGGGCCATCCGCGTCACGGTATTCGCGATCGCCGGCTTCGCGGGGGCGGTGGCCGTCGGGCTGCTGTTGATCGGCCCCTTTGCGATGGACCTGCTGTTCGAGGACGACCGGGGCTTTGACTACGGCCGGTTCGGGCTCGCCCTGATCGCGGTGGGAATGGGCGCCCATTTGATCGCAGGGACGCTCAACCAGGCCGCCCTGGCGCGCGATCGCGCCGGCCTGGCCTCGGCGGCCTGGCTCGCGAGCGCCGCGCTGTTCGTGGCGTGGATGTTCGCGGCGATCGTCGAGGATCCGGTGCTGCGCACGGAACTGGGCTATGCGGGAGCCGCCACGTTGCTGTGCGGGTTGCTGGTGGCCGTGTACCGTCGGCCGGGCAATGCGCGACCTCAAACTGCCCATCACACCTGAGCTGCTCGACTACGCGATCCGCCACGGCTCCCGCCAGGACGATGTGCTTGCCCGGATCGAGCGTGAGACATTGGCCATGCCGCGGGCGTCCATGCTCATGACGCCCGATCAGGGAGCGCTGATGACGTTGCTGGCCCGGGTCGTCGGAGCGCGACGCGCCCTCGAGGTCGGGACCTTCACGGGCTACGGCGCCATCTCCATCGCCCGTGGACTCGCGGAAGGAGGAACCCTCCAGTGCCTGGAGATCTCCGAGG